>CAJTUR010000028.1:0-14136 GCA_910579535.1 uncultured Bacilli bacterium | reverse complement strand
AAATAAAGTTCTTACCTTATTTGTAATTCAATTATATATCACTTACCATTTTTTAACAATATAAAAATAAGCTCTCACACTTATTTGTAACTATATAATTTTTTTACTTCTTTTATGCTTAATTCTCTAAATTCACCTGACTCTAAATTTCCCAGTGTTAAAAAACCATATTTTTCTCTTTTTAATTTTATAACCGCGTGATTCACACTTTCAAATATTTTTTTTACAATGTGATTTCTTCCTTCAACAATCGTAATTTCTATGATATCTGAATTCTCTGATTTTTTTCTTATTTTTATAAATTCTGGAATTACTTTTCTATTTTCTATTACGACACCTTTTTTTAAGCGATAAAATTCCTCGGGAGTTAGATTGCCTTCAATTTTAGCAATATAAGTTTTTGGAACTTCATTTTTAGGGTGAGTTAAAATATTCGTTAATTCTCCATCGTTGGTTAAAAGGATTAAACCTGTAGTATCGTAATCTAATCTACCAATAGGATAAATTCTTGCTTCTATTCCAATTAAATCTACAACCGTTTTTCTGTTTTTCTCATCTTCACAACTTGAAATAAAGCCACGAGGTTTGTTTAACATAAAGTAATATTTTCGATCTGTTTTTTCTAAAACTTTATTTTCCACTTCAATTACATCACTCGTTTCCACTTTGGTTCCAAGTTCTGTTACTATTTTTCCATTTACTTTAACTTTGCCATTTTTTATTAAGTCTTCCGCTTTTCTTCTAGATGTTAGTCCTGTACTTGCTATCACTTTTTGTAATCGTTCCATATTATTCCTCCAATAAAATTTTTTTTAATCTATCGTATTTATCACTCATTATTACTTTGTTTCGTAGCTTTCTATAGCATTTTCAAACATTGCCTTGAAATTTTCAGGGACTTTTGCACACCATTTGTGTTTTTTCTGATTTATTTCTAATTCTAAAACAGTTGCATGCAAGCCAAGTCTACCAATAGGATTTTTAGTTGAATTGTATTTTTTATCTCCAATAATTGGGTAACCGTATTCATTTAAACTGACTCTTATTTGATTTTTTCTTCCAGTTTCAAGATTTATTTTCAATAAACTATAGGCTTTATTGTTTGCAAGTAAACTTAAATGAGTGATGGCTTTTTTACCATTTTTTTCATCACTTATTAACACTTGATGTGTTTTGGATTCTTTTAAATAGTAAGTCAAGGTCTCTTTCTTTTTCGTTATCTTTCCTTCTACTATGGCTAGGTATTCTCGATTTTTAACGTAATCGTTCCAATGTTCTTGCAACTTATTTTTTAATTTCTCATTTTTGGCAAAAACAACTATTCCTGACGTCTCTTTATCTAAGCGATGCACAATAAAAATCTTATTTTTAGGGTTTTGCTTTTTAATGTACGTTCTTGCTTCATGATAAAGGGTTTTGATTTTTTCTTTTTCTGTTGCTATCGTGAGCAACCCTGATGGCTTATTGATTACTAAGAATTCTTTGTCTTCATAAATAATGTCCATTTTCTTTTTTTTATTCATTTTTTTCTATTCTTTCTTTAATAAATGTTGTATTGCCATAAGGACTCCGATTTTTCCATACTCATAGGTTAAACTTCCTTGTTGATAAGCAATAAAGGGTTCACGAACGGGTCCATCACAAGAAAGTTCAATACTGCTTCCTTGAGTAAAAGAACCGCTGGCCATAATGATGTCACAGTCGTACCCTGGCATAGGACTTGGTATAGGTAAAAAAGAAGCATCTATAGCGGAGCCCATTTGAATTCCTTCTGTATATTTAATCAAATCTTCTTTTGATTTAAAATAGATATTTAAAACAATATCTACCTTTTCTTCATTAAATCTTGGCTCTACAATGTAACCTAACCTTTCTAACATTAAACTGGTAAAAACATTTGTTTTTAAGGCACTTGCTACGACACTTGGAGCAAAGTAAATCCCTTGTAAAATGCTTTTATTAATACCTAGTGTTGGACCTACTTCACATCCTTCTCCGGGAAGGTTTAATCTTTCTCCACAAAGGTCTATAAGGTCTTTTTTTCCAACAATATACCCTCCGTTTGGAGCTATTCCTCCCCCCAAATTTTTAATTAATGACCCCACTACAATATCTGCACCAACTTCACTTGGTTCTACTGTTCCAACAAATTCACAATAGCAATTATCCACCATTACGATAATTTTATCATTGATCTCTTTTATTAATTTAATCACTTTTTCTAGCTTTTCAATTGATAGACTTTTTCGAGTAGAATAGCCTTTACTTCTTTGAATTTCAATAACTTTTACAGGATTATTTTTTAAATATTCTTCAATTTTTTGATAATCAAAATCATCATTTATTAAATCAATTTGTTCATAATGAATTCCAAAAGATTTTAAAGAACTCTTATTTTCTTTAATTCCTATTACTTCATGTAGAGTATCATAAGGAAGTCCCGAAATAGAAAGTAAGGTATCATTAGGTCTTAAAAGAGCAAAAAGGGTTGTTGATAAAGCGTGAGACCCACTAATCATTTGACTTCTTACTAAAGCACTCTCAGTTTTAAAAATCGTTTTAAAAATCGCTTCAATGGTTTCTCTTCCTTTATCGTTGTAACCATAACCTGTTGTAGAAGCAAAGTCACTTTCACTTACATTACACTCATGAAAGGCATTTAAAACTTTTAAAGAATTGAATTCACAACTATTTTCTATTTTTTTAAATTCTTCTTGATTGTCTTTTTCAACAGTTTCAGCTAATTCTATTATTTTGGGATTGATTCCTAATAATTTATATTGATTCATCTTTTTAACTCGCTTTCTTTATTTTTTAATTTATAAAAATTAAATAAATTATTTATATTTTGTCCTGTTTGATTAATGATATATTAAGCTATTCTTGCCTTATGATTACTGTATTCTTTCATTGACTGTATTAAATTTAAAGATGTTTCTATCATATTTTTATCTATAAAATTTTTTATTGGATTCTTATTTAATTTAAAACTTTGTTCCATCAGATCAAAAATATAATTTATATAAGAAGAAAAATCATGCCAACTTTCTCCAAATTTTTCTTCTAATTTATCTATTGCATTATTTATAGCACATTCTTTAAAAAACGATTCGTATTCTTCAAAAAAGTCTGATACTAAAGGAAACATTCGTTCATAGTCACTTTCACCTTCAATTTTATAATCATTAGGATTATCATAAATAAATACTTTAGCATTATGTAATTTATGAGTTATCTTAATGGCAAGCTTTTGCGTTCGAATTTCATTAACTATTTTGTTCGTGTTCTTTTCATCATGTAAGTTTAAGCCACACATAAGTCTGATATTCCACTCAATCTTATGAATTAATTCATGTATTAAGCTTATATCAAGTCCTCTTATTCCTTCATTATAAAGAGAGACAATTGGGTATTTGATAAAATGATATATTTTTTCTTTTTCTGGATAATAGGTTAAAAAAGCATAAGGAATTTTTTCAAAACACTCTGATATATTAAAAATATTAATCATTATCTTTTTAACTCGCTTTCTCTAGTTTCTTCATTTTTTATATAGTTAAATAAATTATGATAAGAATCAGAATGTAAATATTCTGAAGCTTCTATTATTTCTCCGATTTCATTAAATACCACATAGCTTAATCTTTTTTTATATTTTGTAAAAAAGTGTTTATGTTCTTTAAACCATTTTCGCTGATTATTTGATAATCTTTCTGGCAAAAAAGCCCATAATTCTTCATCTAAACAAATCACTAAATGGCCTATAGAAGCAACAGCTTGTTGCCATCGGTAACCAGGGTATTCTCCTTCATTAAGTCCTAGACTTTCTGAGGTAATGCCTAAATTATGTCTATCACAAAATCTTTTTATTCCTTTACCATGTCTTTCACCTTCTTCTAAATCGTGATAAAATGGGTCGACCTCTAATTTATTTTCATTTGGAATTATCGCTAATGCATTCATCATTTTAATCCTCCATCTACTCGAATCACAGTTTTGTTGATATAACTTGCTTCAGCACTTGCTAAAAAGGCAACGACATTCGCAATTTCTTCAGGTTGTGCCATTCTTTTTAAAAGTATTTTTTGTTCTTCATCTTTTAAATAATTAGGATTCATTTCCGATACACTCTCAGTTTTTGTCCACCCTGGAGCAATAGCAATGACTCTTACAAAGGGAGCGAGGGCATCCGCAAAGTTATTCGTAAGAGAAATTAAGCCAGCTTTTGATGCATCATAATCCATTGAATAAATTTCATTTGTGTCGATTGCATTGGTAGAAGAAATATTTATAATGACACCACTTTTTTGCTTTATCATAGAAATACTTGTATATTTCATGGTTAAAAAAGGGCCAATTAAATTGGTATTGATTACTTGATTAAATTCTTCACTTTTTTTTTCTTGATAACTGTTATCTTTATTTAAGACAGCATTATTGATTAAACAATCGATTTTAGAAAAATGGGCTATTGTTTTTTCAATCATTTGCTCTACCTCCGTTTCTTTTGAAACATCCGCTTGAAGGACTAAGATTTGTATTTTATATTTTTTTTCTAATTCTTCTTTTAATAAATTGGCTTCTTTTTCACTGGTTAAATAATTTAAAACTAAATTATAATTTAAACTGGCAAATTTTCTTGCTATAGCCGCACCTATGCCTTTAGAAGCTCCTGTGATTAAGGCTACTTTTTGATTCATAAACTTCCCTCTTTGTAAATTCTATTTTAACAGATTTAATAAAAAAAAGATAGAACTTATCTACCTTTGTTCATTTATTAGTCTCATGATAATAACTCAATTCTTGAAGACTTTTTGCTAATTCTTCTAATTCTTCACTGTTTTCCTCTTCTAATAGAAATAATATTTCTTTTATAGAAGCACAATTTTGATAAGGAATATGGTATAAATCTAATAGTTCTATTTGATATTGTTTTAAATAGAGCTGATTATTGATTTTAATCCAACGATGACTCGTTACGGTTTCATTTATAAATTTTTCCATCTCTTCATTCATATTAGTCCTCTTTATTGTATTTTTTATTCATTTCTAAGGAAGGGATTTTTTTTAAATGCCAATCTAAAATGTCATTGAGTTTGCTTTCAATTAAAGTAAAATTGCCACTTAAATCTAAGTCTGTGATAACGAGTTTATTTTTATCAACAATAAATTCATTCCACCCAATACTTTTTCCTTCTGTTTTGGCATATAGGATTAAACCTTCGGCTTGTTCATTTCCACTTTTTTTTAGATAAGCGTACATTTGATATAAATTGTTGGAATTAAATTTTTCTTTTTCATAAAATTCTTGATAAATTTTGCAATAAAATTTAGCGTCGATAATTAAGTTAATTTGATTGTTGTGATCTAAAAACGAAATATCGGTTTGCATTTTAGGAATGTTTTCTTTTTTTCCTGAAATGATTTCCATTTGCCAAAAAAGGTCTTTTTTTTCTACTTTTGCTTTTCTTTCGTAGTAGGCTCTTATAAAACTTTCATAAAGATTGGCCATTAATCTATCTTCTTTATAATTCATTAAAAATAATTCTTTTTCGTCTGGACCGACATATAATTCTTTTAAAATCAGCTCACAGATTTTAATTAAGAAACGGTAAGAGTCGTTATTTTTATTAAATTGTATGGCTTTCCATTCGATTCTTTTTGGTGTTTTAATTTCTTCTATATCATTAAAATAAGTTTTTATTTTTTTTAATCGTTGTTTTCTTTTTAAATCACTTATTTTTTTAGAGTTTAGTAAAAATTGAATGGTCGTTTTAATAATTTTATTTAAATAAGAATTTAAAGTGTATTCCTCATAATTACATACTACTTGGTGTCTTACTTTAGAGTTTCTTTTTATGGTTTCTGCTAAATTAATTTTTCCTTTTACTAATGCTAGTTCGTCATTAAAGCTTTGATAATCATGATTTAAACCTTTTTTTATTTGCTTTTGAACTAAGTTTATTATAAGTTCAGCAAATAAGTCATAGAGATTTTCAAATTCCTCTTGGTCGTATTTTTTTATCTCCTCTTCGTTTAATTTTTTATAAATCAAAGCAAGCATGTAGTAGACATTTTGAACGCGAATCATTTTATCCAACTCTTTAGATTGGTATAATCTTTTAATTTATCTTTTTCATCGTACCAATATTCTTTTAACATTGGCTGTATTTCGTATTCTAAAATAAGCTCTAATTTGTTTTTTATTTCTTCTTTGGATTCATTTTCTTTAAAGTTACTAAAATAACTGTGGCCAATCATAAACCCTTCTCCTAGGGATTCGTCGTCTTTAATTTTATTGTTTAAGTTTTTGATTGATGAGATGACTTCATTTAGATAAGGAATGTTTTGGGCATAAGTTTTAAATTTTTCTTCATCAAATAAAGGGTTAATGCGATAGAAAGCAAAACGTCTTCTAAGGGCTAAGTCCATCAAAGCTAGACTTCGATCGGCGGTATTCATAAGTCCTATGATATATAGATTTCTTGGAATGGTAAAGTTTTTATATTGATTATCTTTACCTTGATAAGCTAAGTCAACGCTGTGTGTGTCACGTTTATCGTTTTCAATTAAAACTAAAAGTTCTCCAAAGATTTTACTAATGTTTCCGCGATTGATTTCATCGATGATTAAGAAATAATCTTTTTGTTTATCGTTTCTTGCTTTTTCACAAAATTCTAAGAAAGGACCACTTTTTAGTTTGAATCCTCCTTTTTTGGTTGGACGATACCCTAAAACAAAATCTTCATAGGAATAACTTTGATGAAATTGAATGCACAAAAGGCGTTCTTCTTCTTTTTTCTCCATGATAGCGTAGCATAGTTTTTTGGCTATGTAGGTTTTTCCTACCCCAGGCGCTCCTTCTAAAATGATATTTTTCTTTTCTTTTAATATGCTATAGATTTTTTCACATTCTTCTTTTTTTAAAAACACTTCTTTATCTAATTTTTCAAAAGAATAAGTGTCATCACGTAATTCGTTTTTTGATTGAATTAATTCTAATAAAATTTTTGTTTCTTCTTCAGTGATATTTTTTAAAGTTCCCATGTTATTTGTGATAAATGAAGCTTGTTCTAATCTTTTTATGGCTTTTAATTCATCAAAAGTAATAGGATTTTCAAAGTGATCGATTAATTTGATGGTTAAAGAATGGTCTTCTGATTTTTTTGTTATTTTACCTATGCCTATGAGTCTTTTTTCTCCTGTTTCATAAATAAATACTTTTTCAAAAATTTTGGCGTTACTAAAGTTGTCTCTTAAGTTTCCATTCTCATTTTTTCCTGTAAATAGCTGTTCAAATCCAATGGGTTTATCAAAATAAGTAAAGATTATTGGATTCGTGTTTAACCAATAATATTTTTCAGTTGTTTCAATTTTTTGATCTGATTGATTTGGATTTTTGTCTAAATAAATACTATAGAACCAAAACAGATTATCCACATCAAGATAATTTAAAGAAGAACCTGTTTTTTCTTCTAATTGTTCTTTTATCTTTTTTATAATTGCAATTACTTCTAGATAGTCATCAAATTTTAGTTCTTTATTTAAAGGAATCGTTTTTATTTCTAAATATTTAAATATTTTTTTTGTGACATCATTAAAAATCACATATTTTGTAGGAAAGGCTATAGCTAATATTTCGGTTATAAAAGAATTGCTAAAATAGTCGACATTTTTCAGTAAAGTAGCCCATTTTATTTCCATTTCGTCATTACTGTAAAGCAAATAAACTAGATTTTCCTTTAATTTTTCTAAATCATTTTTAGTTAAAAGATTTGAGTTCGCTAGACCTACTCTTGAAGCAAAAAGCCACTCTTTATTTAGGATGTTTGATTTTAATTCTTCTTCCGTAAAATTTAAAATTTGTTCTCTAGTTAATCGGTTAAAATGATCCATTCTTTTTTCTCGATCTTTTAATCCTTCTTCTTTTTCGCCACATTCTGTGAGATACCAATTTAACATTGTTTCTAATTTCTTTTCGTTCATAATTTTTACTCCTTCAATTAATTTTTATTGTAACAAAAAAACAAAGGGATGAAAAGGAACTTTGCTTTAAGGTTTATAATAGTTTTCTTGTAATTCTAAAGCTTTTGAAGGACAACTTTCTAATACAAAGTTTTTCTATAGTGTGATTAAATAAAATATTTTATATAAAATTAATTTTGAAATACTTAAGTGTTGATTGAAGAAGGTGCTCAACCTTATCTCTTTTTTCATAAATTTTTAAAATACTCTTCAAAAAATAAAAAAGCTCTCATTTTGAGCTTTCTCGTTTTTAACATTTTTTATAAATATTTGTTAATTTAACATAACCTTCACTTATTTTAATTGGGGCTTCTACGTTTTCTAAAATCTCTTCTATGGTAAATTCAGCGTCTTTAACACTTTTTATTTCATGTGTCGCTTCTTTATCTTCATAGATAGGTCCAGATACAAATACATTTTCTCCCTTTTTATACTTTACAGGCCTTGCTTCTTCTTTCTCTTCATTTAAGCCTTTGTCCTTAATTATTTTGGGGTAATCGTAAAACGCAATGTCCCCATCTACTCGACCTTTTATTCCAGCTATCTCTTCATAAGAGGTATTTTGCCACATCCCTGCTTTTCCTTTATATGTAAATTCTTCATTCCATTCTGCCACCCATTTATCAAAAGGATCTAATTCTGTTGAATCTAAATTGCTGTTAAAACGATAAAGATTTGAATAAATGCTTACATAGTAATTATTACGTTCCATTTCTTCACAATAGTATTTTACGATTTCAATTAAATCTTCTTTCGGAAGAGCCATTTGTCTTTTGGATTCCACATCTAAGAAAACTGGGTATTCTAAATGCTTGCCTTTAATCAGTCTTAAAGTGTGTTCAACTTCACTTCTTGCTTCATCTAAATTGGTTGCGTAACTAAATAAATAAACACCATACGGGATTTTTAATTCTTCACACATTTGGGTATTTCTTTCATAATAAACATCATCTTGACTTTTTAAATCGTTTCCATAACCACATCTTATAATGGCAAAGTCAATAAAAGGTTTTACTTTTGTCCAGTCAATTCTTCCTTGATAAGAAGATACATCGATTCCTCGTCTCAAATTTATCACCTAGTTCATTATATGATTTTTTTGTAATAAATTGCCGAATTACTGGTTACTTACCGCTTCTTAATCGTTTCTTAGTTATATGTTATAGTAAGGAGGTATGTATGAAATATTTAATTATTTTGGGTATTGTCTTACTTATTTTATTATGTATTCTTTATTTGATTAAAAGAAATAGAGCAATCAGAAAAGTTAAGTGTACTTGTTTGGAAGATAAAGTTAATCTAGTTAATAAAGTTTTAAAAAAGTTTGGATTTTGCTTTGATGTAAAACAAGATATCGTGGTTTCATTAAAAGAAAATTGGCAACAAAAGTTTGGTTATTCTGATCTTTATGATCTAGGTGCTTCTTCTTTTAATATGGTCATGGATGCCGAACCCATTCTTTTTGATTATCAAGATAAAGAATATCGAATTGAATTTTGGAAAGGACAATATGGCATTTCAACGGGTGCGGAAATTGGTGTTTATGTTCATGATTACAAGTCTCATCAAAAGGAAGGTTTTTATCGCGCTGCTACAAAAGAAGAATGTTTTCAAATGGGTTTTCTCTTATTTAAAAAATGTTTTCTTTTTGCAAGAGAAGATTATACTTGGTGGCTTACTGGTTTTGATGTTGGTAAGTTTTCAAATCCTAAAGATTTGATGTTAAAGGTTTTTATTAAGTTCCCAAATCAAGAAATGATGAAAGCTTTTATTAAGAGTCTTCTTGCATCTGGTTATACAGAAAATAAAATTCAAGTTCAATATAATTGCGTTTTTTTTGAAATTTGTACTCCTAAAAATTATAAGTTAAATCGTCATAAAATTAAAAAATTTTTTGTTCAGTTAAAGAATCGTTTTAATTGTTTTCTATTTAATTTTTTTACACGATTTTTCCCAAAAACAATTGATAAGTTGACTTTTATTTGTTTTATGTTTCCTCATCTTTATCGTTTTATTATTGGATTTTGTGTTCCCAAGAAAAAATGTCATCATTCAAAAAAGCATAGAAAATAATTTTCTATACTTTTTTATTTCTTTGTCTTATTTTTCCTGTTATTGTTTTTACGAATTCAAATAATTTGGTTAAATAACGAAGAATGACTTCCGAAATGAGAGCAAAGTTTATACATAGTAGTAGGCCTTGAACAGACATGTTTTCTGTAATACTAAATAAGTCTTTTAAGAAAAGAATCGATAAGGTTAAACCCGTAGCACAGACGAGCCAGATGGCCCATTTGTATTTATCCATCGGTTTACTAATGTTTAATAAGACCATTAAACCTATGATGGCTAATAAAATGGTGGATGCCGAAGAAATATCACTAAAACTGGCATCGAATATGGTCCCAAAGATCACCATCGCTGCTACAATGATGGTTCCAACTAAACCTCCAGGAAATGATTTAAATAAAATGTTTTTTAAGAAAGAGCCTTTAATGATTTCTTTATTAGGAACTTGGGATAAGAAGAAAGCGGGTATACCTATCGTAAACATACTAATTAAAGAAATTTGAGAAGGTTCTAAAGGGTATTTAACATTAAAGAAAATGGCTAAAATGGAAATTAAGAAGGAAAAAATATTTTTTACTAGAAATAAACTTCCTGAACGCTCTAGGTTGTTTACCACTTGTCTTCCTTCTAGTACTACTTCAGGCATTTTAGAGAAATCAGATTCTAATAAAACTAGTTCTGCTACTTTTCTTGCGGCATCGCTTCCTTCTGCCATGGCTACTCCACAATCAGCGTCTTTTAGAGCTAAGCAATCGTTTACGCCATCTCCTGTCATGGCCACCACTTTATTATTTTTTTGTAGCATTTTAACAAATAGTCTTTTTTGTTCAGGAGTCACGCGACCAAAAACAGTATAGTTTAAAATGGCTTCTTCTGTTTCAATTTCAGTTTTAAGGTTTGATGCATCGATGTAGTTTTCAGCGTTATTAATTCCTACTTGTTTAGCAATGGCGCTTACTGTTAACGGATTATCTCCAGAGATGACTTTAATTTCAACACCTTGCTTTTTAAAATACTCAAAAGTTTCTTTGGCTTTTTCTCGTATTGGATTTGCTAGGATGATGTAAGCATAAGGTATGGTTTTCTGAGTTAATTTTTTGCCATCCACTTTTCCATCGACTTTTCCAAAAACAAGAACTCGAGCGCCTTTTTTTGTCCATTTTTCAATTTTACTTTTTTCTTTTTCGTACGCTTCTTTTAATAGGAATTCGGGAGCACCAAGAACAAAAGATTCGTTTTTAAAGTTTACTCCACTGTATTTAAATTCGGAGGAAAAGCCAATTACAGATTCAACACTTTCGCCTTTTTTTTCTTGAAAGTGATTTTTTAATGCTTTCATTGTAGCGTTATCTTCTCCTTGATGAAAGACAAAATCGCCGATTAATAATGTCATTTCCTCTTTGGTTTTGGGACAATTATTTAGTACTTCTAGTTGTTCAACTCTCATGGTTCCATCTGTAATGGTTCCCGTTTTATCAACACATAAAACGTTTACACGAGCAAGGGTTTCAATGGATTTCATGTCATGAATCAACACCTTATTTTTAGCAAGACGCATGGAACTCAAAGCCAAGGTTACGCTTGCTAGAAGAAATAGACCTTCAGGAATCATTCCAATGACAGAGGCGACCATCGCTTGGACGCTTTCTTTTAAGGGTTCACTTCCTACCACATATTGCTGAATAAATAAGGTTAAACCGATAGGAATAATCACCACTCCAGCTAGTTTAACAATTTTATTTAAGGAAGAAATGATTTGAGAGGTTTCTTCTTTTTTGATGGCTTTAGCTTGTAAGGTTAGTTTTGAAATGTAGGAGTCTTTCCCTACTTTAGAAAGACGAGCGTAACAACTTCCAGAAATCACAAAACTTCCAGATAATAATTCGGCATTTTCTTTTTTTTGAATTTCGTCTTCTTCACCTGTTAAAAGTGATTCGTTTACACTTACTTCACCTTTTACTATCACAGCATCTGCACATATTTGATCTCCCGCTTTAAATAAGACGATGTCTTCTAAAACTAAAGTTTCAATGGGTAAGCTTTTTAATGTTCCTTCTCTTAAGACATTAGCGGTGGGGGCGTTTAAAATCGTTAATTCATCAATGACTTTTTTAGAACGAATTTCTTGAATGATTCCAATTAAAGTATTGGCAATAATAATCGGTAAAAAAGTAAGGTCTCTAAATGAACCTACTAAGATTAATAAACTGGCAATGATTAAAAACACTAAGTTAAAGTAAGTCAATACGTTCCCTTTAATAATTTCTTTTACCGTTTTACTAGGATTTTCTATAGGGATATTGCTTTTTCCTTCTAAGACTTTCTTTTGTACTTCTTCTTCACTTAGACCTATTATGTCATTTTCTTCTTTATTCATTTTTACTACTCATTCCTTTTTTATTTATTTTTACATTAATGGGGCAAAGAGTCTTAATATGGCTTGCCAAATGGATTTAAAAAATTTAGGTGTGGCTTCTTTTTCTGTTACTTGATGGCTTTCTTTTAAGGTTTCTACAAAATCTTTTTTAATTTCTTTTATACAGTCGACGTCTTCTAAATATAACCCACATTCAAAGTGAAGATAAAGACTTCGAAAGTCTAAGTTAATGGTTCCTACTGTAGCGATTTTGTCATCAGAAATAAATACTTTTCCATGTACGAATCCTTTGGTGTATTTGTATATTTTGACGCCTCCTTTTATTAACATTTCTAAATAAGATTCTGAAAGCGTATAAACAATTTTTTTATCAGGTATTCCAGGAATAATTAAACGAACATCTACACCTCTTTTAGAAGCCAATATTAAAGCATTTATAACATCGGTGTCAATAATTAAATAAGGGGTAAAAATATAAACGTATTCATGGGCTTGATTGATTATGTTTAAATAGATATCCTCTCCTGTTTGATCGTTATCTAATGGGGTTTCAGCATAAGGAATAGCTATTCCATTTTCTTTTATTTTTTTATGGTCTTCTTTTTTATATTTATTAAAATCAGAGTCATCTTTTTTAAAGGCATTCCACATCG
The DNA here is from genome assembly GCA_910579535.1 of uncultured Bacilli bacterium. Taxonomy (GTDB): domain Bacteria; phylum Bacillota_I; class Bacilli_A; order RF39; family UBA660; genus MGBC108787. The sequence goes on along the minus strand of CAJTUR010000028.1, from coordinate 1,011 downwards.
TCAAGAACATAACCGTATAACTCCAGACGGCCTCTCCTTCTACTTTGATTCCATTATCTTTCCAATGACCATAAGGGCTATTTATATTTATGTATTCATCAGCAAGATTGATTCCTCCTGAAAAAGCGACCTTACCATCAATCACTAGAATTTTACGGTGATCACGATTATTCATAATAACTCCAGAGATAGGATGCAATTTGTTAAAGATAATGCATTTTATCCCCATTTTTTCTAATTCTTTATCATAATTTTTATTTAATGTAGCGATGCACCCCGCATCATCGTATATAACACGCACTTCTACTCCTTCTTTTACTTTTCTTTTTAAAACTTCAAGAATTTTATTCCACATGGTTCCAGGACAAATAATAAAATATTCTAAAAAGATAAATTCTTTAGCCTTTTCTAAAGACTCTAACATGGATTCAAAAGCTAGTTCTCCTAGAGGATAGTACATAATGTTATTTCTTCTAGTGATTGGAAAACCTGCATACTCAGTTATATATCTTAAATGACTTTTCTTTTTTAAATCTTCAAGTTCTTTATGAATAAAATTTTTTTTGTTTTCTTTTTCACTTGCAACAATATTTTTTAAAAGTTTACTTTTGTTTTTATTTTGAATCACTATCATACAAATAAGTGTTCCTAAAAGAGGAAAAAATAGTAAAAGAATAATTAAAGGAAGTGTTTGGGAGTAGTTTTTACTGTATTTTATAAAATAAACAATGAATATGGCTTGGATAAACAAAAAGAATATATGAATGATGAAAATTTTATCAATAAGAAAAAGATAGATGAAAATAGAGAGAAGAATTTGAATTAAGAATCCTCCCCCTACTATTAAACCTCGTATTACTGCTTCTTTCATAAATTTAAACTCCTAACTAAAGTTTTCTATTTTTATTATAACACGATCTTTTAAATAAATTTTTTTTTATTTGATTCACTAAAAAATAGGCTCTAGATAATTTAGTGGGGACTTAAAATTAAAGATTTCTAAGTAAATAA
>CAJTUR010000027.1 GCA_910579535.1 uncultured Bacilli bacterium | reverse complement strand
TAGAAAGGGATCAATCAAATAGATTAATATTTCTATTAAGATTGATTATACGTGATTTTAATGGGATTTATTTCAGATATTGTCATAAAATATAAAAAGTGGATAGTTTCCTTATTCACGATTGTTCTTATAATATTTGGTTATTGTGCATTACAATTAAATATAAATTATGACATGACTGATTATTTGCCTGAAGATGCTAATTCAACAAAAGCAATTGAAATTATGAGTAAGGAATTTGGTGGAGCATTAACAAATGCTTATGTACTAGTTGAGGATGTTGATGTTGATGAAGCAATCAAATACAAAGAAAAAATAAAAAATGTTGAAGGGGTAGAAATTGTTTCGTGGATTGATGAAAGTATGGATGTCAATTTGCTTAAAGCAATTACAACGGGTGATTTTAGTAATCTACAAATGCAAGATACTTCTTCTATGAATCAAGGTATGCTAGGTAAAGAAGAAGCTCTAGCGAATGCAAAAGAAACAATTGAGCAATATTATAAAGATGGAAATGCTTTATTTTATGTTACTATCGAAGATGGAAACGAAAGAAAAGCAGTCGATGAAATTTATGATATTGTAGGAGATAATGGTGGAATTACAGGAACAGCTGTCGATCAAGCATCAAGTCAAAGTATGGCTTTAAATGAAACAATAAAATCAATCTGTGTATTAGGTCCACTTGTTATTATCGTTTTATTACTTGCAACAACAAGTTGGGTAGAACCATTTATATTTTTAATTACAATTGGTATGGCAATTATTATCAATTTAGGATTATGTATATTTAGTGGGGAGATTTCTTATGTAACTCTTGCAGTAGGTCCAATATTGCAACTTGCTGTATCAATTGATTATGCAGTATTCTTATGTCATTCATTTGAAAAAAATAGAAAAGAAGGCTTAGCTCCTGATAAAGCAATGAAAAAGTCTATGAAAGAATCATTTAAGTCTATTTCAGCTAGTGCATTAACAACATTATTTGGTTTTGCTGCACTTTTATTTATGAAATTCAAATTAGGAATTGATATGGGAATACCTTTAGTTATAGGTGTAATCATGAGCTTTGTATGTGTCACGTTATTCCTACCAGCATTCTTATTACTTACATATAAATGGGTAGAAAAAACCAAACATAAGAGTTTTATACCAGAATTTAAAAGACTTGGAGGTTGGCTAATTAAACCAAGATGGCTCGTTATACTAGTTGCTCTTATATTAGTTGTACCTGCATATAATACTCAAAAAGATAATGATTTCACTTATGGTACAGGAGAACCATCTAGTGAATCAAGAATTGCCAAAGATACGAAAAATCAAAATGAAATATTTGGCGAACAAAATATGATGGTTATAATGGTTCCTAAAGGTAGTGTAGAAAAAGAAGACAAACTTGCAAACGAACTTGCAAAAAACGAACATATTTTAAAAATCGTAGGCTACACAACTACCGTAGGTAAAGATATTCCAACAAATGCACTACCAGAAGAAACAGTAAAACAATTTTATAGCGATGAATATGCAAGAATTATCCTATATACAGATTTAGATACAGAAGGTAAGGTTGCCTTTGAATCATTAGAAGGAATTCAAAAATCGGTCACTAAATACTATGATGATGAATGGTATATGTGTGGAGCAACACCAAATATGTATGATATGAAAACAACAGTAACAGAAGACCAAAAACTAGTTGACTTAATTACAATAATTGCAATATTTGTAATTCTTCTAATCGAGTTTAAATCAATTATTATTCCATTATTACTAATAGCAGTAATTAAATTCGCATTCTGGGTAACATTATCTATACCTTATTTAATGAACGATCCTATTTGTTATATTGGTTACATTGTAGTTTCTGCTGTTATGATGGGGGCAACTATTGATTATGCAATATTGTTTACTGACAATTATTTGAATAACAGACGCACAATGACAAGATTGGATGCTATGAAGGAAACACTTAACAAAAATATTAAATCAGTATTAGTATCAGCTCTTATTCTAGCAATTGCAGGATGTAGTCTAGCCTTTATTTCTACGGAATCAGTAGTTCAGGTTTTAGGAAGTCTTTTAGGTGAAGGAGCAGTAATTGCATTTATATTATCTTTAATTTTATTATCAGCACTTTTGATTATGTTTGATAAGGTAATTCCAAAGTTATCTATTGGCTTAAATTTCCATAAAGGAAAAACTTCAATTAAGAGAGTGGATGAAAAAGAACAAGAGAGTAATGGCAATAAAGTAATTTGTATAAATAGACAATTTGGTTCAGGAGGACATGAAATTGGTAAACTGGTAGCAGAAAAACTAGGTATTCCATTCTATGATGAAGAAATAATTGATAAAGTTATTGAGCAAAGTGGCTTAGATAAAAAAACAATACAATGTTTAGAAGAAAAGAAACCGAATGATTATCTATATACTGCTTTATATGAGGGAAAAGATAAATCAATTTATGGAAAATCTTTAAATGAAGCAATATACGAACTAGAAAAGAAAATGATTATTGAACTTTCTAGTAAAGGCGATTGTGTTATTATTGGTAGATGTGCAAGTAATATTTTAAAACAAAATACTAATGCAAATGTAATTAATGTATTTATATCTGCTCCATTAGAATTTAGAATAGAAAGAAAACTAGAATTAAATGATAATGATAAAAAGAAAACATCAATTATTGTGGAAAAGATGGATATAACTCGTAAAAAATATTATGAGCGTTTTACTAAACAAAATTGGAATGATCCTGCAAACTATGATATGACATTAAATACCAAAACACTTGGTATTCAAAAAATAGTAGATATATTAGTAGATTTTTATTATAATATAGATAAGAAATAAATTACAATTTGAAAGTGAGATGAGAATATGAATAATGAAGTTAAAAATGCTATTGAAGTATTTAAAGAAGTAAGAGATATATTGAAAAAGTTTGATAGTAGAGATGAGGCAATAGAATATCTAATAAAGGAAACAAAATTATCAAAAGAAGAATGTTCTACTGCTTATGATATTATTATTAAAATTAAAGACTAAATTACAATTTATAAAGCAGATCAACTGGTATAGAAGATTTGCTTTTTTCGTGGTATAATATAAGAAGTAAACACAGCAAAAAATAGTAATTTGTCGAACAGATAGGAGTGGTAAAGATGTCAAAATGGTTTAAAGAGCATAAAAAAACAATAGGATGGATAATAATCCTAATAGGTGTAGTTGTTGCTTGTGCAATAAATTTATTGTGGTAAATTACAATTTGGGAGTGTGATAAGTATGAGTAAAAGACCTGATTTAGATAATGACACCAATAGTAAAATATTTAAAGAATATTATTATTTAAAAGAAGAACTAATTGACTTTTGTAGAAAGAATAATTTACAAACAACTGGTAGTAAATTAGAGTTAATCGAAAGAATAACAAACTTTTTAGATACAGGTAAAAGAACTTATAAAACTCATACTACTCGAAGAACTAAAATTGTTGACAATATAACACCAAATACAATAATAGAAGAAAACTTTGTTTGCTCAGAAAAGCATAGAGCATTTTATAAAGAGCATATAGGAAATAGTTTTTCATTTAATGTTGCATTTCAGAAATGGCTAAAAAGTAATGCAGGAAAAACATATCAGAACTCAATAGAAGCTTATTATCAAATATTAGAAGATAAAAAGAAAAATAAAACAACTATTGATAAACAATTTGAATATAATACTTATATTAGAGATTTCTTTAATGATAATAAAGACAAAAATTTAGAACAAGCCATCAAATGTTGGAAATACAAAAAGAGTTTAAAAGGTCATAATAAATATGAAAAAGATGATTTAAAAATACTAGATAGTTAATTGTAAATTACAATTTATGCAACAAAATGATATTGCTTTAAAATGAAATAAACGATATAATAAATATATCAAATATCAATGAACTTATTTTTTTATTTATGAGTGCAAAACCCCATCAGTAAACGCACCAGATTGATAGGAAACTCGAACTTCGAGTTAAAATAGCAAAACGACTTGTAAAAAAGTCGTTTTTATGATATTATGTATTTGTCAAGGAAACTTGCATAAAATAAAAAAGGGAATACTTAACACCTCAATGTTGAGTACTCACCACTAATTTGTGTAAGCACTTAATCTACTGAACGTAAATTGAGTGCTTTTCTCTTATTATAGATTACTACTTTACTAAAGTAAAAAGTAAGGCTATGAGTAAGAAGATAATTAGAATAAGAGATAGGATTAAAAAATCTTTCTTATGCATATCATCAGCCTCCTTTCTTACGAAAGTTGGCAAGCACTCAACTGTTAATATATTCCCTAAATAAATTATATCAAGATATTTGTTTTATAACAAATATAATTGATTAAGTTTTGTCAATTTAATAAACACACTTGTACATTGACATAATCAATGAACGTGTGTATAGGAAATTAATAATAAATAGTTCTAGTTAGATGATGTGGCTTATCTTTAAATTCTTTATTTTTACTTAATAACCACAAAGCATTATCTATTTGAACAGAACTCATATTTATTCCTTTTTGATGTAATCCATTTTTAATCAATTCTATTGCATATAACATATTAGCACGAATTTCAACTTCCATTTCACTATCATGTTCTATTGTTTGTTCAGAATCAATTATATCAGCTAATTCATTAGAATATTCTAAAATTCCTAAATGTCTTAATACTTGTGGTATTTTATAATCAGCACATCCAGGCATGTTGTTATCATTTATAACTTTTGCTTTAATTGATGCAACATTTAAAATCAAGTCTCCTACTAATAAAATAGCTCGTTTAAAAAAGTATACTTTTTGCCCTTTATAAATGCTTATATCTTTAAAATTGCTGAAATTATTAATAATTTTATTTAAAAGTTCTATATCTCCATTAGAATCAAGTGACTTAGAAATATCTTTTATGCTTTTTAATTCACAAGATAATTGTTTAATGATATTATATCTTTCTTTTAATAAAGGAATAGAAGTAGTTCCTTTAAATATTTCATCAAGTTGTTCAATCGTTATATTTTCTAAATATTCAACATTTAATAAATCATATCCCTTTTGAATTGCTTTAGATATAGCATAAAATAATCCAAACGATCCTGAATACCATTCTCCTTTATATTCTATTTTCCACTTTATATCAGAATCCCAATAGCAAAAGTTTAATGATTCACATAATATCATATAAATTAGAATTTGATTTTCAGATTCTAAATCTAAATAATCACTATTTAACCAAGGATCTTTCTTGCTTTCTTTAAGCAAATTAATGACATTTTCTATATTTTCCTCTTTAATTCGAACATGACTAGAATTATTAACTACAAATTGTATAGAATTTAGTATTTGCTCTTTTGTTATCATTGTTTCACGCTCCCTCATTTATATATTTTATCATAAATTAATAACCTGATATAGAGTTTAATAAAAAATGTGTTATACTGTGGTCAGTTAATAAATTATTATTGACTATTTCTTTTGCTCAAAGAGTTGTTGTACTTCTCCCTCTCGGACACCAGAGAAAAATCTGCTCGAACTTTTTATAGTTAGAGCTTAATGATAAATGTCAATTCTAGAAATGGAATTGATTTTTTGTTGTGTAAAAGAAAGTGAGGAGATTCTTTAATGGTTAATATTATTAAACAAGAAATTGAAATTGAAACAGCTTTAAAAAACAAGATTGAATTTATATGTAGTTATGAAAATAATTTATATAATGATTCTGATATTTCATATATTACTAAGGATACACCTAAAGAAAAAGAGATGAATTTGTATTTAGAAGAAAAGGACTACGAGTTTTAACTCGTAGTTCAAAAATGTCAAATGGTGTCGATTTAGTAAAACACACTTGTACATTAACATAATCAATGAACATGTGCAAAAGGACTTATCCTTTTGAAACCAAGAAAATATTTATTATTAGATATTATCTTTTATATTTGAAGCTATTATAAATCAAAAAAATAGTATATATAATTTATGTGGTGGTTGTTATGAAAGAAACAATTAATAACTTAAAAAGAGTTTATAAATATGGCAAAAAATATAAGAAAAATTTAATTATTTTTACAATTATCTCAATATCAAATATTGCAATAAATATTATCTATCCTATTATAACGGCTAAACAATTAGTAGCATTATCATCTTCTTTATATAAAGAACTTTTGATTGCAGCTCTTATTTGCTTTGGAATGTCATTTTTATGTGATTTTACAACTGTTGTTTTAAGAAAAAATACACAAGTGTTTTTTCGTGGAACCACAAAAGATATCCAAATAAATGCAGCTCGTGAAATTTTAAAGATTTAATTAACTTCTATTGATAAAAAAGGTAGTGGAACATTTATCCAAAGAATTAATAATGATACTGATGATATGTCAAGAATATTTACTAGAGGAATGAGATATCTTACAGGAATTTTAACAGATATTGGAATTTATGTAGCAATTTTTATCGTTAATAAAATTGTATTTTGCTTTTTTCTAGTTTGTTCAATATTACTCACATCTTTACATTTATTAAAGGTAAAAAAAATGAACGAAGAAGATAAAAAGTATCGTAAACAAAGAGAAAAAACAAATAGCTTGATTGTCGAATTAGTGCGAGGAATTAGAGACATAAAAATGCTCAATGCAAAAGAATCCTTTGTTGAGGAGATTGATGAAAATATAGATAATTTAACCTATAGTCAATTTGCTTTGCGTAATGCTGAAATCGATTACAATTGCATTATTGATGTTACATATGATCTATGTGAAATATTGCTGATTTTATTATTTATTGTTTTTTTGTCACATAACTACTTATCTGTTGCTTCTGCTTTAGTTTTATACAACTATCGTTCCCGTGTTTTGAGTAATTTAATGAAAAATGTTGGAGATTTATTGGAAGAAATAAAGGGATTTAATTTATCTTGTGACCGTGTATTTTCTATATTAAATAATAGTGAGTTTAAAAAAGAGATTTTTGGGAAAGAACATATAGAAAAGATAAAAGGTAATTTTGAATTCAAAGATGTTCATTTTGGTTATAATAATAATGAAGTCTTAAAAGGCATGAGTTTTAAAGTAGATACTAACGAAACAGTAGCTTTTGTAGGAAAAAGTGGTGCTGGTAAAACGACAATATTTTCACTTTTATGCAAATTATATAATATTAAATCAGGAAATATTTTTTTAGATGGAAAAGATATAAACACTTTAGATGAAAGTTCAATCAGAAATAATATAACAATAATTAGCCAAAATCCTTACATATTCAATATGAGCATAAGAGATAATTTTAAATTAGTAAAAAAGAATGTTAGCGATAAAGAAATTTCCGAAGCATGTAAGTTGGCATGCTTGGCTGATTTTATTAAAACATTACCAGATGGATATGATACGGTTGTTGGTGAAGGAGGAGTAACTTTATCTGGTGGTTAAAGACAAAGACTTGCAATTGCAAGAGCCTTTGTACAAGATACAAAAATAATCTTATTTGATGAGGCAACTTCAGCATTAGATAATGAAACGCAAGGTTATATTCAACAGGCAATAAATAATATGAAAGATAAATATACTATACTAATTATTGCACATCGACTATCTACAATAGTAAATTCAGATAGAATCATGTTAGTAGAAGATGGTAAAATTATAGATACAGGAACACACAAGAATTTATTATCTAAAAATCAAACTTATAAAAAGTTATATGAAAATGAAATTTTAGAAAAATAATAATAAAATTGTTGAAATGTATTCCATGCCACAAAATTATAAGGTAATATAAAAATTCAAATTCATTTTGATAATAAGTAAATTATAGATAAATAATAACGTAAAATAAATTTCCATAAAATATCAATCTATGTGATTGGTATTTTTTTAAGAGAAAAGTAATTATATGTAAGGCTTAAAATAAAAGTGTAGTGATTTATTTTATTGCTCATTAGAATAAGAGAATTAATAAAATAAACAAAAACTGTGTTAAAATGAAAGAGCAGAAAGAAGTAGAAGAATGAAAGAAAAAGTTTATCAATATTTAAAACAAATTCCTAAAGGAAAAGTCGTCACTTATGGTAGTATTGCTCTAAATTTAGGTAATAAAAAACTAGCACGAGTCATAGGAAACATTTTGCATAACAATCCTGATGAAGAAAAATTTCCTTGTTATAAAGTCGTAAACAATAAAGGAGAGCTATCTAAAAACTTTGCTTTTGGAGGCATAGAAAAACAAAAATTAAAATTAGAACTTGAGGGTATTGAAGTTAAAAATTATAAGGTGAATTTAGAAAAATATGAGTGGAAAAACGAATAAAGGTGATGGTATGTCTAACATTTATGAAGAATTAAATAGAGTAATTGAAGAAATAGAGAACCACTTACTTGAACCATTAGATAAAAAGAAAATAGCTTCATTAATCGGTTTATCTTGGACCAACTTGAACCTTATATTTACCGCTCTTTCGGGAATCAGTTTAAATGAATATGTAAAATATCGCCGTTTATCTCTTTCTGTAAATGACATACTAAATGGAAAAAGTATTACAGAAGTCTCCTACAAATATTTATATAATTCTCCATCAAGTTACAATCGAGCCTTTAAAAGTTTTCACGGTTTTTCTCCCAGAGAAGTAAAAAAACAAAATAAGGAATTAAACCTCTTTAAAAAAATAGTTTTTAAAAAGCAAAGTGAGAATCCATCGATTGAATATAAAATCTATAAAGCTAAAAAATTTGAACTCTATGGGATTTCTAAAAAGGTAAATTATAAAACTCGCCATCAAGAAATAACGGAATTTTGGGAAGAAATAAAAAAGAGTCATCCCAAATTTTTAAAAGAAAAACGTTATGGTTTTTTAGAACGCAACGAAAAAGAGGGAAGTTTTTATTATTGTTGCTTAGATAAAAAATTTGAAGGATCGGTTTTCCTCACTTTACCAGCAAGCAATTATTTTTGTATTAAGACCACGAATTTTGAATCCGTTTAACTTGACCTTTTTTATAAAAATAAAGTCAAGTTTTTTTCTTTCTTTTTTGTCATAATTAAAAAAAAGGAGTTAAAAATGAAAGAATGTAGTCGTATCATTAAAAACTATTATGAATTAGTGAAAGTGGACAAAAGAAAACTGATTCCTTATTACATAGGTTATTTTTTTAATTGTATTTTAGAATTATTTCTTCCTATTTATGTTGCCAAAATCACTGATAATTTGACCCAATCTTTATATGATAAAGCTTTAATCTGTGTAATGCTCTATTTGATAATTAAAGTAGTCATTAGTTTACTTTCTTACTCGAATATGAAAAATTATTCTAATTTTTTTAAACACAATTACATCACGTTGTATCAAAAAATTGTACAAAAAATTTACACCTTGAGTGAATCCGAAAAACAAAAAATAAAAACGGGAAGAATGATAAATAACCTGACTTTAGATATTATAACGGTTGGTGAGATGGCAGATGACTTTTTGACCGTTCTAATAAATGTATTTAAAATGCTTTTTCTTTTTCTTTATTTTTTTTATTTTAACTATATTTTTTGCTTTTTTTTAATAGGTGTTGAAATTCTTTATATCTTACTTAGTACGTATCTAACCAATCAAGCCACGATTTATGCGCGAAAACAAAGAAATGTCAATGAAAAAGGAATCAATTTAATTAATGAAACGCTTTTAGGACTAAAAGACATTCAAACGCTAGACTTTTCGAAAAGTTTTAATGAAAAATATGAAAACATCTATTCATCTTGGCAAAAAATATACACCAAAAAAAGAAAGTATCAAATAAATAGAAAAACATTATTAAAAATATTTTTAAGTTTTATAAAAGCTTTTGTCTACGTTTTATGTATTGTTTTCTTGATAAAAAAGAAATTAAACATTGAACAATTGCTTATTATCATTTCCTATTTTGAAGCTTTATTTATCTCAACTGAAATTGTGATGTCTTCTTTTGAAAAAGTAAAAGAGCAAAACATTTCTATAGAGCGTTTAAAGGAGGTAGTTGATGAAAAGAAAATAAAAAATAACTCTTGTGAAAAAATAACTGAATGTGCTGGTAAAATTGAATTTAAGAAAGTGTATTTCTCTTATAACAATAAAGAGTTATTATCAAACCTAAATTTTACCATTCATCCCAATAAGATTACAGCAATTAGTGGAAGCAATGGCAGCGGCAAAACAACTTTGATTAACTTAATTTTGCGTCTTTATGAACCAAAAAAAGGAACCATTTTATTAGATAATAAAAAGATCAATAAAATCGAAAAATCGTCCTATTTAAAAGAAATGGCAGTATTAAATCAAGAAACTTATTTATTTAATTTAAGTATTAGAAAAAACTTTGACCTAATTAACAAAGACCACGAAAAACAAAAAGAAATCTGTGAATTAATTGGAATAGCTTCTTTTATTGAAAAATTGCCAAAAGGCTATGATACAGTTATTGATGAAAAATCAAATAATCTATCGGGAGGACAAAAGAGACTTCTATCTCTCGCAAGAACGTTATTAAAAGAGTCTAAAATTCTTATTTTAGATGAAGTCACATCTTCCCTTGATTTAGAAAAGATTGAAAACATCAAACAAATCTTACAAAAATTAAAAGAAACACATACAATTATTATCATTACCCATAAAAAAGAAATTTTAAAACTAGCAGATAAAGTGATAACTTTAAATAGTAGAAAAATAAATACTAAACAAAATTGAATTCTATTTTTTTAGAGCATAGTAAATATTTTAGATTTTCAGTTATAATTAAATTATTAACTTGAATAGTTCGATATATAAACGAGGTAAAAGAGAATGATTAATATAGATTTTATTAATAATGCATATACAAAAGATGTTTAAAATTACCTATGGTAAATTTTGAAAGTATTGAAAAAGACATTTGTGTGATTTTTATTCATGGGATGTGTAGAACGATAATTGACAATTATTTTGCAACAATTTGGGGTGAATTTTTAGCAGAAAAAAACTTAAATTATTGATTAAGCGTCTTTATTTTAAAGGACATTTGTAAAACTTTAGTGCTGCTTTATTACTAATTTACTACTTTGAAAGCAAAAATATAAGAAATTATAAAAATATATGTGAATATCTTTCAAAAATAAAAATGTTGTAAACTCTTATAAATAAAGGTTATAACGACATTTAAGAACTTATAAAAAGATAATCAAAAAACGCTATAAATTTTATTTAAAAATTTATCAAAAAGAAATGATGTATGATACAATAATTTCTAAATGGAGGAATAAACTATGGAACACATAATGAAACTTTATGAATCTAATTTTAATGATTTAAAATCCGGAAATAAAAAAAGAGAATATAGACTTAATGATGAAAAGAGAAAACTAATTCACGTCGGCGATACCATTAAATTTTTAAAACTTCCTAATTTAGATGAAGAATTTGTAGTAGATGTTAAGAATATAGAAACTTTTGATAATTGGTTTGATTGTTATTCAAAATATTATGAAGAAGATTTTAAAGATAAATACGAGAGTATTGAGGCTGTAGTTCAAGACACTTATGAGGGTGGTTATTACACAATGGAAGAATCAGAGGAAAATGGTTGTGTAATTTTCACAATAAAAAAGCATCGAATTGTCCATGAAAATTCAACCGCTTGTTACTTAAAAAAAGACAACAAAGTATTAATGATGAAATTCTCTAAAAAATGGGGACAAGTTTATGCTCCACCTGGGGGCAAATTTGAAAGTGGCGAATCACCTCTAGATTGCGTTTTAAGAGAGTTTTTTGAAGAAACAGGATTAACTTTAATCCATCCTAGATTACAAGGGATATCCTATTGGCAAGACGTAAGCGAAGGCATAATATTTATTTACACAGCCGAAGAGTTTGAAGGGGAGTTAACGCCTATTACAGAAGAGGGAACTTTAGAATGGATTGATTTAAAAGACTTACCCAAAATAAATCAATTTGACCAAAACCAAAAATTTACGTCCTATTTATTCCAAGAGGATTTATTTGAAGGAAAATTTTTACTTGATGAGAATTGTAAAGTTCTAAAACATGAAATAAGAAAGATGTAGGGCTGAAATGAAAGAAGAATTACTCCAAATATTTGAAGAAAACAAAGAAAAAAGAATTTGTGTGTTAGGAACCACTTGTACAGGGAAATCTACATTAATTAATGAATTAAATGTGGGAAGCGATATGGATAAACTTATCTTCCCATTATTAACCAAAGAAGAAAGAGATTATGTTTGTAGTGAGCCTTGGACAGAAGCGATTGGTGAAAAAATGGATGAACTGGTTCGAACAAGATTAGAAATTAAACCAGGGACGCCTTTATTTGGCACGGTTTTACTTCCAAGTGATTTAATTATTTATTTACATATTTGCGATGAACTTCTTTTAGAAAGAACAGAAAAGCGCAATGCCAATTTTGAAAATGCTAAAAATATGCAAAGAAAAATAGAACAAGAAATTGAAAATTCATCTATTAAAACCCTTGTTTTAGAAGTTGAAGAAAAGGAAAGAACACTATAATGAAAACAATAATGGTCGATATGGATGATGTTTTAACATTCGGAAATTTTACAGAGATATTAGAAAATTTCTTAGGCTACAAACCGGATTATGACAAAATTAAAACCTATTATATACAAGACATTTTAGGAGAGAAAAAAGAAGCTTTCTTTAAAATATTTAAAGACCTAGATATGTATGAAAAAGCAACACTTTTGCCGGATTGTTATGAAGTGTTAAAAGAACTTAATAAAATTTACAAAATCTATATTTGCACCGATTATATTTGGCCTGAAATTATTAAATACGCTGGTAATAACTTAAAAAATAAATACCAATTTCTTTATGAAAAATTAGATTTTTTAAATCCGAAACAATTTATCTTTACAAGTGATAAATCTATTGTGAATTGTGATATTAAAATTGACGATAAAGTAAACAATATAAAGGGAGCGTCAACTAAATTATTATTTACCGCTTGGCACAATAAAGACTTAACTGAAGATGAATTACAAAAAGAAAAGATCATCCGAGTGAATAACTGGAAAGAGATTAAAAAAATTCTATTAGAAGACCAGATGTGATAAAATAGCGTAGAGGTGAAGAGATGAATGAACTAAAAATTAAAGGCGTGTATAAGCATTATACAGGAGACTTATATATCGTTGAAGACATCATTTATCATAGCGAAACTTGTGAGAAAATGGTGGCTTACAGAGCTTTATATGGAGAGAATACTTTATGGTGTAGGCCTTATGAAATGTTTTTAGAAGAGGTAAATAAAAATGGTCAAAAGTATCGTTTTGAATTACAAGAAATCAAAAGTGTAACAGGAAGAGAAGAAATAATGAACAATTCTTAAAAAAGAGTTGTTTTTTATATTTTGTTTATTTATAAACTATTTTGTATTATAATAATAACTCGACTGGGAGGAAATTTATGAAACTATATATAGAAATCTTAAAACTATTAGGAAGAAAATTTATTCTTAGAGAAAATAATGGCATAGTGATTAAAAATTTCGCAGCTAAAATGGGTGTTGTTTATATCAAACTTGCTCAAATACTTGCTACTCAAAATTATGGAAATCTTTTTACAGAAGAAGACCGGGAAATGTTAAAAAGCATTTGTGATGAATGTAATCCCCTTCCTTTTAAGAAAATTAAAAAAATCTTAAAACAAGAATATGGAGAGTTAGAGAATTTATTTAAATACATTGAGCCTGAACCAACAGGTTCAGCATCTGTTTCTCAAGTGCATCGAGCTCTACTAAAAAGTGGAGAAGAAGTAGCTATAAAAATAAAAAGACAAGATATCACTAAAACAATGGAACAAGACATTGAGCAAATTCGAAAGATCGTGCATCGTTTTGGTAAATTTGTAAAATTTCGTAATTTGATGGGAAGTGACCACGCTCTTGATTTGTATTTAGAATGGATCAAGACAGAAACAGATTTTAATCAAGAAAAAGAAAATATTAAAACTTATCAAAACTTTGCTAATACGGTTAATGGAAAAGTAAAAGGAACCACTAGAATAAAAATTCCCAAACTTTATGAAGAATACTGTACAGAAAACATCATTGTAATGGAATTTATTAAAGAAAAAACAATCAATCATATCGATTTAACAAAAGAGAATAAAAGTAGAATTGTAAAAGCTATGAATAGTTATATTAAATCAAGTTTTTGGGCAATGTTTAATAATGAGCCCGTTATTTTTCACGGGGACCCTCATAGCGGTAATATTTGTATAGATGAAGAAAATAATCTTTACTTTTTAGATATGGGGCTTTTATTTGCCTTGTCAGAAAATGAAGTTCACTTGTGTCTTGAATTTTTCTTGACCGCTTATTTTGGCAATGTTGAGCGTCTTTATAAGTTACTCATTAGATATGGAAAAATGAATGAAAAAACAAAGAAGAGATTTAAGAAAGATTGTAAAAGGTATTGTGAAGAGATAAAAACAAAAGAATTAACTTTTTATTTTATAGATATGATGACTATTTGTCTAAATTATCAATTAGATCCTCCTGAATTTCTATTTCGTATGGCTAAAGCCTTTTTATGTATTAATGGCATAAGTATATTTTCAAACAATAAATGTTTAGGACATGAATTATTAGGAGAACAAGTCATAGAATTTTTATTAAAAAGAAGTCTAAATGATTGTACAGAAATAATAAAAGACAGTTTGAAATTAATACCAGATACTTTTGAAAATACCTTAAATTATGGAGTAGTAAATACTCTTAGTAAAATAAGTTGCAATCAAACATTAAGACAAGATTTAAAAAATTCATTAAAAAACTTAAAAGAAATTTTAATGCTTTTTAAAACATCTATTGAAGAAGAGGAACCTGAAGAACCCTTTACTCAAAATAGAAAAAAACACTTAAATCAGTAGGCTAAGGGTCTTTTTATTTGCAAAAATAGAAATAGGATAATATACGGTTAAATTAAAGAAGTGATCGTATGAAAGAATGGGAAAGACTAGTTTTATTGAAAGAATAACAAAGAACAATTAAGAAAAGATGCACTAAAAAATTCTATAGCAAATAAGATGGAAATAAAACTTTTACGTTTTGAAACCTACAAATGTTATAGTGAAGAGAATATAAAAAAACAAATACAAGAGGCATTGTGGTCTTAAAAGTATTCTAAATAAGAATTGAAAGATTATTTGTTAGAAAAAAAAGAATACTAAAAATAAAAGGGAGTTAAGAAACTAAAAAGTAATTTACATAAACTGTAATTAATGATAAAATGAGTTCTATCTAGAAAGAAGTGAAAGAAGTATGAAAAAAACAAAAATTGTATGTAGTATTGGTCCATCCACACAAATTTGGGAGAATTTTAAAGGTCTAGTTGAAGCGGGGATGAATGTAGCGCGTATTAACTTTTCTCATGCAACTTTAGAAGAAAGAAAAATAGATGAAGATTTAGTAGCAAGAGCAAACGATGAATTAGGAGCCAATATTGCTATTCTTTATGATACAAAAGGTCCAGATTTAAGAACTTGTAGTTTTGAAGGCGATAAAATTGAACTTATTGCTGGAAAGACCATTCGTATTGTAGAAGAGGAAATAACAGGAACGCAAGATAAAATTTGCTTTAATTACCGTAACCTAGTAAAAGATTTAAAAGTAGGAATGCCAGTTTTATTAGACGATGGTTTTTACAAACTTATTGTTGAAAGTGAAGATTCTGATGGTGGGGTCACTTGTAAAATCATGAATAGTGGAACCATTAAAAGTAGACGGGGTGTTTGTATTCCTGGAATCAAATTAGACGTTCCTTATGTCAGTCCTGAAGATGAAGAGGACATTAAATACGCATGTGATAAAGATGGCGACTTCTTAGCAATATCTTTTGTTAATAGTGCTGAAAACATTCGTGAAGTAAGAGAACTTTGTAAAAAATATGGTAAGCCCAATATGCCTATTGTTTCTAAAATTGAAACACAATACGCGATGGATAATTTAGATTCCATTGTAGAAGAAACCGATTACGTCATGGTTGCACGTGGAGATTTGGGTATTGAGACTGGAGTAGAAAATTTACCACTTTACCAAAATAGGATGATTGAAAAATGCCGTGAAAAAGGAAAAGGCGTAATAATGGCAACCCAAATGATGACAAGTATGAAAACAAGCATTCGACCAACCAACGCTGAAGTAACCGATGTTGCTAATGCTGTTTTAATGGGCTGTGATGCTGTAATGACAAGTGAAGAAACAACAATTGGAAATTTCCCAGTTGAAACCATTCAAAATATGGCTGAAATTTGTAAGAAAGTAGAAAGCTATTATCGTTATGATCATCGCTACGATAAAAAACAAGAAAAAAACGCTACTTCTATTATTATACACAATGCGGTATCCGCAAGTAATGAACTAGAATCGAAAGTGTTAGTTGCGGCGACTAAAACAGGTTTTACCGCTAAACAAATCAGTAATTTAAGACCAAATGCTTTCACCTTAGCCTGTGTGCCAGATGAAAAAGTGGCTAAAAGCCTTAACTTAAGCTATGGTACCATTCCAATGGTAACAGGTTTATATCATACCACCGATGAATTAGTTACAGACGCTGTAAAAAGAGCGAAAGAATTTTTAAATGGTGAAAAAGATATGATTGTAATAACAGGAGGCTTCCCAAGCGTTAGTGAAAATCAAACAAACTTTATGAAAATAGAAGAGATTTAGTGAATATTAATCCATTCGGTATTTACTTTATCTTTTTTTATTTCTGTAATAAAAATAGATTCATTTCTAGGAACCAGCAAAAAAACATAATTTTTTGTACGAGTAAGTGCCACATAAAAAAGGCGTCGTTCCTCAGCGTATAAAAAATTTTCTTCTTTTTTTATCCCTTTTAGAATAGAAGGATCTTCTATTTGACTGGGAAACCCCAACGTTTTATTTTCTAAATTAATTAAAATCACTTGATCGCTCTCTAATCCTTTAGACTTGTGAGCAGTTAAATACCTTAAAGGAATAGAAGGGTACTTTTTTAAAGTGAAATACCCGGAATCTTTTACTTCAATTTCTTCCTTTTGTAAATAAGAATATAAATCATTATTATTTCTCCCTAAAATTAAAAGTGTCCCTTGATAGTTTTTATAAACATACAAAATCGTCTCTAAAAGAGTTTTTCTTTTCTCTTTTTCTTTAATAAATTTTACTGGTTTTTCTAAACTTTTTTTACTTTTCAAATCTTTATGAATTTGTCCTTTATGTTGCATGACAAAACCCCCAGCTAAGTTAATTAACTCTTGACTATTGCGATACGTATTTTCAATTTTGTGAATACTTGCTCCCGGAAAATAATCTGAAAAATGTAAAAACAAATTAAGGTCACATCCTGAAAATTTATAAATCGATTGAAAATCATCACCCACTACCGTTAAATTGGCATTTGTGATATCAAGAATACTTTTAATAAAATGAAGTCTTAAAAGGGAAGTATCTTGATATTCATCAATAATAATTTCCTTATAAAAAGGCGTTTTACCTTTCTTTTTCACTATATCTTTTGCTTTTTTTATCAAATCATCAAAATCCAAAAGCCCCTGTAATTCCTTTTCTTTTTCATAATACTGGAGGATACTATAAATGATTAAAAGGATAGATTTATTTTTTTTAGTAAATAACGCCATAAATTCTTGCTTTGTAAGACAATTTGTATTATATAGAGAAATAAACGTTTCAATTGTTTTTTTAGTCGTTTTAAATTTATGACCTTTAATCCATTCATTATATTTTTTTTGACTCAAAAATAATTTTTTATAAACCTTCTTAAATTCTTTTTTTAATAAAGGCGAGGGATAAAGGAAACATTCAAAAAAAGTATCAATACATTTTCTTAAAAAAGCTTCTTCACAAATATGAAAATCATAATGATTTAAATCTAATAACTTGATGGCTAACTTATGAAAAGTCAGGCAATCTATTTTTTTATTACCTAACTTTTCTTGCAAGCTCTTTGTAGATTCATTCGTAAACGAAATACATAAGATCTCTTCGGGTTTTATTTTCTTCACTTCCATTAAATACTTTATTTTACCTATTAAAGTGAGCGTTTTTCCAGAACCCGCCCCCGCAACAATTAAAGAGTATTTTTTAGCGTTTAAAATAGAAGAACGTTGTTGTTCATCTAAAGCGTAACCATTAATATTGTTAAAAATTTCGTTATTCATAAACAGGTATTATAAACTTCTTCTTTTACTTGTCAATAAGGAAATAATTATGTTTTAATAGAATTGAAAAGAGGAATTAAAATGAGTGTTAGAGATAAATATTAAAGTTATAAGATAAAAAAAAGATACAAACAGTTCAAAAATTGTAGTTTACCTTTTCCGTTCTTTGATAAAAAAAGAGATTGTTTTGAATGGGTAAGAAAAGAAGAAAATGATGATTTTTATGATAGAAATTCAAGTCTATTTGAAGTTTTAGGTAATGCAGACTCTTCAGGAGTAACTTATCATTATGAAGCCAATATTCTCTCGAGAACGAGAGAAAGTGTTTGGGAATGCAATGTAGAAATTAGTCACGGGCATAGTTTTTAAGATATTGTTGAGGCTCTTTATAGTTATCCTAACTCTTTTCGTATACCTGATGAATTTAAAAGGGAATACAGTGAACAAGAATTAGCTTACTTAAACAAAGTCCAAAAATATTTAAATTTTATTGGAGTAAGGGAAAACCCTTATTTGGAAGAAACAAATACCATTTATCAAACCTTTTTAGAATTAGAAAAAAAGAAAAAAAATTTAAAAAACAGAATTTTATATTATAAAAATGTAAGAGCAGAAAGAAAATTAATGTTTCGTGAAAAAATAGAATGTGCTGAAAATCAAAAAGCCAAAGAGTACGCTGATTATCGCTATTATAAACCTCAAGAACCAAAAGAAATAGAATCTTTCTTAAATGGTCAAAAACAAGAATTTATAAGTCCTTTGTATTCTCCTAATCGTTCAAATTTACATCAGAAATACTTTTTAGTTGATAATGAATACAATTATATCTTGCTATTTTAGAAATTGTGGAAGAAATAAAAATGCTCTTTAAAGAATTAACAGAAGAACAAATTGGTTATGATAAAGAGAAATATAAAAACTTTTTAGAATTTTAAAAAGGCTCTAGATAATTTAGTGGGGAGAAAAAAATAAACATTAAGAAATTTT
>CAJTUR010000026.1:4577-19267 GCA_910579535.1 uncultured Bacilli bacterium | reverse complement strand
AGTAATAACAAGACATATATGGGAAGAATACAAAGAGCAAGCAAATGAAAATAGATATACAAAGCTATGGAAAGATAATTATCCATTAAGAAAAGAAACAATTGAAAGAACATTTGGAGATTGCAAAGAACAACATGGTCTAAGGTTTACAAGAGTTCGAGGATTACTCAAAAATGAGCAGAATGCCACGATGATTTTTGCGTGTCATAATTTAAAGAAAATGGCAAAATGGAGATGGAAAAGCCATCCTAATCAAGCAATTTTAGCCAATATTTTCAAAAATATTCTTCATTTTTTACCAATAGCAAACAAAAAGCGATATACCCTTTTTCAATATATCACTTTGTCAACAGTCTGAGAAGAAAGATTATCTTTCTTCATGATTAAAATGTAACAACTCTTTTGATTTTTTACTTAAAGGATGGTCTAAAAATGTATCATAAATCATTTTAATTTCAGGATTTTCATAACTAAAACAAGTTTCATTAGAATCTTGCTGATACAAACTTTTCCGTCTCTCACGAATGTATTCTTCCTTTTTATTGATAGGAACAATCGGTTGCCCTCCACCCCCAACGCAACCAAGATCACAAGTCATTACTTCAATTAAATCATACTTTTCCTTCAAAGAATCATACAATGAATTGAGATTACGAAGTCCATACACAATCGCTACGTTTATTTTACAAACCTTTAAATCAACTTCCATTTCTTTAAAAGAATCCGTTCCTTTTAAATGGGAAAGTTCAACCAATTCATGAGGGGGCGTTTCATGATTAAGTAAATAATAGCCCGTCCGTATCACCGCATTCAAAACCCCTCCACTGGCTCCAAAAATAAGACCTGAACTACTTCCTTTTCCAAGAAGAGAATCAAACTTTTTTTCTGAAACAGTCTTAAAATCAAGACTTTGTTCCCGAATCATCATCGCAAGCTCACTCGTTGTAATGACATAATCACAAAAACCATCGTTTAAAATTTCAGTTTTCTTAGAAACACAAGGCGTAACAAAAACCGTAACTATATCTTCTGGATTTAACTGTTTAAGTTGAGCAAAATAAGTCTTAATGATTGCTCCTTGCATTCTAATAGGACTTTTCGTACTCGATAAAAGACCTAAATCGTTCTCATGATACTTTTTCATAAAAGCGACCCATGAAGGACAACATGAGGTAAACATTGGTCTTTTTTTCTGATTTAGACGTTCTATAAATTCACTTGCTTCTTCCATGACCGTTAAATCCGCTCCAAAAGTCGTATCTAAAACATAATCGAAACCCAACACCTTTAAAACCCCTACAAGCTTTTCTTCTAAAAAAGCTCCTGGAGAGTAACCAAACTCATCCCCAATACTCACTCGAACCGCTGGACTGACTGATGCAACAACAATCTTTTCTTCATCATGGAGATTCGCTATCACTTCTTTATAATTGTATTTTGGAACTAAAGCCCCCATGGGACACTTTAAAATACAAGCTCCACAATGGATACAATCTCCATCCTTTAAACCATTACAAGTTTTACAAACCTCTAAACATTGACCACAATCAATACATTTCGAATCAATTCGTTGCAAACTAGATTGTTCATTAGAAATCAAAACCTTATTCATGAATACCTCGCTTTTCACGTCGACTCTCACTCACCAATTCCATATCAACAGTCAAATACTTAATTCGTTCAATAAGGCGTCTTGCTTTTACTCTATCTTCTGAACTCTTAGTTAAAGAAAAATGTTCTTCTAACTCTTCAATCGTCAAATTAGAAGTAAAAAAAGTAGTCTTCCCTTGACTCATACGATATTGTAAAAGTGGCCCTAACACTTCATCTCTTACCCAATCGGTCACTTTTTCTGCCCCTAAATCATCAAGCATCAAAACCTCTACTTTACAATACCAATCCATCTTATCCGCAAATTCAAAAAAATCATCCTTTAAATCTCTTATTAAATCTGTAATATAAATTATTTCCACATGAATATTCTTTTTTTCTTCTAATTCATGTAAAAACGCACTCGTTAAAAACGTTTTCCCTGAACCAAAATTTCCATGCAAATAAAGACCTTTCTGTATTTTTCCTAAATCAAAATGGTCATAAAACGTATCCAACCATTTAATCACTTTCGATTGCTTTTTATCATTTAATTTTAAATCAATATCTTTTAACATCACTTTTTTCAAACGATTGCTTTCATTATCTTTTAAAACCATCTTTTGATAATACTTACAAGGATAATAAGTAAAATAAAGACGGTTTTCTTCTATTTTCGGAGTATCAATATGTCCTTCTAAACCATTTTGACATTGAAACAACCCTTGACAATTTCGACAATTTTTAATTTCTTGACAAGTATTTTTAAGTCTTGATGTGTACTTCATCATTTCTTTTTTAGGTCGATTTAAACTTTTAATTAATTTCTTAAAATCTTCATCCTCTAAAGCCTCATCAAAATCACTTTCAAGTTGTAAATCAAAACGCTCCGCTTTTGTTAATTCTTTTAAATTTTTCATAAAAACCTCTAACTCTTATATTTATTTAAAATCGTTTCTAATTCTATAGTTTCCTCTTCGCTCATGGATTCTTTTTCTAAACGTTCATTAAACCATACAGGCTCAATAATCTTATCTTTCTTATCACTGATTTTCTTATTATACTTCTTATGTTCTTTCTCCGCAATCGCCATGGCATCCTGAGCGGTTTCAATCCCTATTCTTTTCCACTGTCCCGCAATCGTTTCTACGTATTCTCTTTTTAGTTTATTATCGCTTTTTTTTAAGACATAATCAATTAAAACATTCACTACCGCTGGTTTAAGCCCTACATCTTGAAGCAAACTATCGACCAAAGCCACATCCCGGTTTGTAGGATTGTGTCCTTTATATTTACTCTTTAAAAAATCAAAAGGCGTCGTATTTTCAAAAATAGCCAATATCTTTCCTCTTTTTGTATTGTCTCCACTAGGACTTTTTAAATACTCTGGTTGCATTTGATAAACCAGTGTAGGTAACTTCCCATTGTTTTGATATTGATAATATTTACGAGCACTTTTTCTTAACTCTTCTTTATCGATATAACCTTTTTCTTGAATTACTAAACGTATTAAATCAATCATTTTATACGTATCAAAATTATAAGTAAAAACTAAATTATTAATCAGTTCTTTCGTCTTCTTATTAAAACTCTTTTCATTTAAAACCTCTTTAGGAATACTAGATAAAATCAAATCAAAATCCACCTGATCATGAATAGCTATAGCTAATTCTTTTTTTCCCACAGCTTCAAAAGAAACTTGACTCGTTGTTTTATACGTTTCATCTAACGTTGCGGATATATCTTTATAATCTTTTAAATCAATCTTATAAGCAAAAAACTCTTGTTTTAAAAACTCATATTCTTGTTTTCCTAAATTGTTATAAAGTACCACATTAAAAATAGGGTGTGCAAAAAACTCTTTCGGCGTCATCGGAGAATAAAGCTCATACACATAACTGTTTCGTTCTCCTTCTTTTGCATACGTCTTAATTAACCCTACCGCTTCTAAACTCTTTCTAGCCTCTTTAATGGTCTCCAAATCACATTTTAAAAGAGTCATTAAATGGTGATGATTATAATCACGACTAACAATTTCCAAGCGGTCCAAATCTCGCCATAAAGTTAGATACAAACTCACCGCCGCATAGCCAATAATCGGCTCATAAAGACTAATTAAATTTTTCCGTTCCACTTCAGTTAAAATCGTTCGATTAACAACAATGTATTGGTCGGCGGGAAGTAAAGAAACAAGCTCCATTTCTCTCACCTCTTATTTCATTATATAAAAAGTAGAAATTGACTACAAGAAAAAACTTCCCTTTTTAGGAAGTTAACAAGCTTCATCGCAATTGGTATCATACACTTGATTAATGACCTGTTCAAAAATTGTACTCAATTCTTTTTTCTCATCTTCCGTCAAATCATCATAACCATTCTTTTGAGTTTCAACCGTTCCTTCATGAAAGGCAACCACTTTTCCCTCTTTAAATCCTACAACAGTTGGAGCAAAAAGTCTTTTTTCTTTGGTATCCACTTTTTTACCTTCATCGTTTGTTAAATAATAAGGAGAAAGCTCTTTATCTAATAATTCTAAAATTCTCTTATACCCTTTTGTTCCTTCTACTTTAACCTCAGGTTTACCTTTATCATCTAAAGCTAAAGTATCTCGAATAGTTGCAACATTTAAATAATAAAGCTTATCGATACTCATATTATCTAAAGTACTTAATAAAATAGGAAGCATACTACGGCACCAAGGACAATCTGGAAAACCAAAATAAAGTATACCCGTTCCACTTTCTAATAAAGAAATGGCTTTTTCCTCTGTAACAATTTCTACGGGATTCGTTTGGCTAATCGTTATTTCTTTAATCGTTTTTCCATCCTTTTCTCGAACCACATTATTTAAAGATTCGTATTCTTTTTTAAAAAGAAGGGCATCACTCGTTTTAGGATTTTCTTCTTTTTTATCTCTAAAAGCTCTCGTCCCTACAAAAACCATAAAAAAGAGTAACAATAAAATAATTCCTAAAAACATTTTTCGATCTTTATCCATTTTTTTACCACCACTACTAAAATTTTAGCGTAATTTTTTTATTATTGCAACTTTTTTGTCTTATCCTCTTATTTTTTAGAAACTTTTTCAATCTTGATGGTATAGCCAATAGGACCTAAAATTTCAAGCAAACTTAAAACACTAGGCGAATGGCTTCCATTCTCAATTCGAGCAATTTTGGTTCTTGAAACCCCAGAATACTTTGAAAATAACTCTTGTGTTAAATTATTTTCCTTTCTAAATCGAATAAATTCTTTTATAAAAACGTCATTTAATTCTAAAGCATCATAAGAAGCCTCTATATAATTTAAATCATAATCCATACAAAAAAACCTCGCTTCTAGACACTATTATATCACATTTGATACAAAAAAACTTTTTTTTATTGAAAACAAAACAAAAGAACGCTATAGTTGAACTTGAAAAGAGGAAAAAATATGGAAAATAAACGAATTCAATTATTAGAGTATCGAAAAAAATTACTTTTAATGACTGAGGAAGAAAAAATAAAGCATGACCTTTATTTAAGAGATTTATCTTTAGGAAAAATAGAAGGACCAAATACAGGATTTCCTTCGCTTGATAAAAAACATCTTGTTTTTTTTAAAAAAGAGCATATTAACAATCCTTTACCTCACATGACTGCAACAGAATATTTAAAAGAAAAGAATAAAAACAATTTAGACAAAATTGCTATGGATTGTACAGAAGGAATAATCACTTATAAGGATTTTTTTACAACTATAGATGAAACCGCTTGTAGTTTACATAAAATTGGCGTAAGAAAAGGAAAATGTCTTGTAGGTATGCTACCATCAGATTTACCATATGAAAATTATTTATTATATGGAGCATGCTCTTCAGGAAGTGCGGTGAGTTTCATTGTACAAGGAACTCCACTTAAAACTCTTGCTAAAATGATTAACGATTTACCTACAGATTACTTCTTTGTTTCAAATGATGATTTTAATCTTGAAATGGAAGAATACCTTTACAAAAATACAAAAATAAAAAATATTATCAATGTCAGTAAGGAATTTGATTCTAATGATAAAAGAACTATTTCTTGGCAAGAATTTATGAAGTGCGGCCAAAATTATCAATTGCCAGAGATAAATAGAAATCCTGAAGATTTACTCTTCATGGCTAAAACAGGGGGAACAACTGGTGAACCTAAAAACGTTATGATAAATGACAATGGATTTAATATTATTGTCCACCAATTATTAAATTCAGAACTTAATTATAGTGTAGGAGATAAATGGTTAAGAGTATGGTCTTTATTTTCGGCTTCTGCTGCGATTTCAAGTAGTCATTTAGCACTTTGTGCTGGAATGAACAATATTTTAAGAAAAATGCCTTTGCCAGAAAATTTTGCAACACTTATTATGAAAGAAAAACCAAACCATTTATGCTTAGTTTCAGCATTAATTGATTTGTTAATTTACAGCGGAATTACAAAGGAAGATATCGAAAGTTTTATTAAAACAGCGGGAATAGGAGGAGAAAAAATCACACCACAATTTGAAGAAAGAGCGAGTAACTTTTTACCAGACTATTTAGGTTATGGTTATGGATGCACAGAAAATTCTTCTTCAGCCGTTTTAAGAATGAATAAAGAAACCGCAATACCAGGAAAAATTGGTATTCCATACATTAAAACAGTTATTGGAGCATTTGATAAAGATACACTTGAAGAAAAAGGTTATAATGAAGAAGGTGAAATTTGCATTCAATCCTATACACCAATGATAGGCTATTATAATGCACCTGAAGCAACAAAAGAAGTTTTAAAGATTCATCCTGATGGCTCCATTTGGATTCATACTGGAGACTTAGGAACTATTGACGAACAAGGATTTTTAACTGTGACTGGAAGAATTAAAGAGTTTATTTCTTTATTTAGTGGAGATAAAGCCTATCCAACAACGATTGAAGCTGTCATTTCTAAGGTCCCAGGAGTAATTAAAGTTTCTGTAGTAAGAGCCCCTGATATTAATCATGAAGAACACTTTGTTCCTTCAGCTATTATAGTGGTAGACAAAAATTTTAACAAAGAAGAAATAAGAAAAAATATAAAAATAGCTTGCGAAATACATTTACCAAAATATTCATTTCCACAAGATATTATTATTAAAGAAGATTTACCTTACTTAGCAAGTGGAAAGCCAAATCGAAAAAAAATGGAAAGCGATATTGAAAAAGGAATGAAACTAGCAAAAAAATTAGAATTATTTTAAAAATAAAAAATATGATTTTGATTCAAACTAAATCATATTTTTATTTGGTCAACTATTTTATACAAAAAACGTTAATTTTATGAAAAATACTTTATACTTCAACAAATATTTGTTACAATTAAAATAGGTGATAATATGAGTATAAATGAGTTAAGATTAATTTCAATTACAGTAAATATAATATGTATGTTACTTTGTATACTTTTAGCTTTTCTGTATTTTCCAAGAAAAAAAATATTAACAAAAGAAAATAGTGTTTATAGCGCCCTATTAATTTGTAATATTATATGTTTAATTGTAGAATTATTATTTTATTTAAACGCTTACAATAAAAATGAAATCATCATTAATATTATGGAAAAGCTATATTATTCTTTTAATAGTGTCTGGATATTTTTGCATACAATTTATATTTTAGTTGTAATAAATAATGATATAAAATCCAAATTTTTAAATTTATTAAAAACGAAAGGATTAGTAATAACATTTTTAATATTTATTCCAATTATTATATTTA
Organism: uncultured Bacilli bacterium; assembly: GCA_910579535.1. GTDB lineage: Bacteria > Bacillota_I > Bacilli_A > RF39 > UBA660 > MGBC108787. The sequence continues at coordinate 11,922 of CAJTUR010000026.1, read as the reverse complement.
TTCTTCCTGTTAATCATATATTTGAAGAAAACATATTAATTAAATCAACTGGTCCAGCAAGTAATTTTATGTTCTTATGGTGTATTATTTTAATTTCTTTTAATATATTATTAGTTTTAATCTTTTCAAAAAAAATAAAAAAATCTAAAGGAATACCTTTAATGGTTTTTGTTTTATTACTAGTTGTAGAAATGTTAATGGGAATTTTCGGAATTCAATTACTATTAATAACCTTCCCTATGACCATAAATTCATTCTTAATGTATTTTACAATAGAAAATCCAGATGTTAAAATGATTGAACAATTAAATGTTGCTAAAGACCAAGCTGAAAAAGCAAATCAAGCCAAGACAGAATTTTTATCAAATATGTCTCATGAAATTCGTACCCCACTTAACGCCATAGTAGGTTTTAGCGAATGTATGCTCTCCGCTCCCGATTTAAGTGATGAAACAAGAGGCTTTGCTAAAGACATCGTCGATTCCAGTCAAAACCTTCTTGAAATCGTTAATGGTATCTTAGATATATCAAAAATAGAAGCAAATAAAATGGAAATCATACAAAAAGAATACAATCCAAGAGAAGTTTTTAATTCCTTAACCAAACTAGTCTACCCTAGAATTAAAGAAAAACCAATAGAATTTAAAGTGAACATTTCCCCTGACCTTCCTGGAATACTAAAAGGAGATATGGGAAAAGTGAAACAAGTTGTTTTAAACATTCTAACCAATGCTGCAAAGTATACGGATGAAGGAGAAATCGAATTTACAATAACTTGTGTTAATCGAACTGACATTAAAAGAAGTGCTTTATACGTTGCTGTAAAAGATACAGGACGTGGCATCAAAAAAGAAGACATTAATAAGCTTTTTAACAAATTTGAACGAATGGACGAAGATAGAAATACCACTATAGAAGGAACAGGACTCGGTCTAGCTATAACCAAAAGCCTAACGGAAATGATGGGTGGAAAGGTTACAGTAAGTAGCAACTATGGTGAAGGCTCAACCTTTAGAATCTACTTAGAACAAGAAATCATTAGCATGGAAATTCCTGAAACCGATGATGAAGAAATTGTTATTGATTATAATAAAAACAAAGGAAAACGAATTTTAATTGTAGATGACTCAAAAATTAATTTAAAAGTAGCGAATCAAATATTAAAGCCCTATGATTTTAATATAAAACTAGTAGAAAGTGGTTATGAAGCTCTAGAACTTTTAGAATCTGGAACCTTTGATTTAATACTTATGGACATCATGATGCCTAAAATGAATGGTATCGAGACATTAAGACGCTTAAAAGAAATGGATGGCTTCAACATTCCAGTTGTTGCTCTAACAGCCGATGCCATAGAAGGCACTGAAGAAAAATATAAAAATGTTGGATTTAATGCTTATTTATCCAAACCAATTGATCGTTATGAATTAGATCGTGTTTTAAATAAATTTTTAGGAGGAAAAGAAAATGAATAATGTTGATTTATTAAAACAAAACAATGTAGATATAAATGCTGCTTTAGAACTATGGGGAGACATGGATTCTTACAATGAAAGTTTAAAAGAGTTCAAAGAAACTTTGAACTCCAAACTTGCAAGTTTGGAAGGTTATAAAAATGCTGAAGATTGGAACAACTACTCTATTTTAGTTCACAGTATGAAAAGTGAAGCTAAATATTTAGGATTTATGAAAGACTCTGAAATTTTCTTAAATCATGAATTAGAAAGTAAGAAAAACAATAAAGAGTATGTAAACGACCATTTTATTGAACTAAGAGAAACGGTTTTTAAAATAGAAAACTTACTAAAGGTTTATTTTAATGAAGACAATGGCAAAAAAAAAATAGTAATAGCTGATGACTCAAATATCATCTTGAATTTTCTTGAAAAAATATTAAATCAAAATGAATTTGAAATTCTAAAAGCAAAAGATGGTAGTGAAGCAATTAGTTACCTTTCTTCAAATTACATCTATGCAATTTTACTAGATTTAAATATGCCTGGAATGAATGGCTTTGAAGTTTTAAACTATTTAAAAGAAAATAAATTTATGGATGAAATACCAGTCATCATTATCACAGGAGACGATACAGAAGAAACCATTAATAAAACCTTTACCTATCCTATTCTAGATGTTTTAAATAAACCTTTTAATGATAAAAATATTGAACGTATCTTAGAATCCATTAAAAGTTTTTATGAACATAAAAATTCCTAAAATACTAGGAATTTTTTTATACTATATTTTTTTGTTAATCTTCTTAAAACAAGACAAATTAACTCACTTTTTTTTAAATCGTTTTTTGCTTTCTTTTGCTAACCACATTATTAACGACAACAAATAACAAGATAAAACAAATAAGAAGACTCACATTTATTAAAATTGGTTTCATATGACTAAAATCAATTACTTCTAAACTTTTAATAAGCTCATTATTCTTGATATAGTAATAAGAAGGAAGAATATGACTAAATTTTACAACACTTTCTGGTAAAAAGTCCATGGGTACAAACGCTCCACATAAAAAACTACTTCCTAAAGCAATCACATTAACAATGCCATTAATGGCTTCTTTATTACGCACTAAAGTAGACAACAAAACAGCTAGTGCCAAAGAAAGAATCATGAAAATAAAACTATTTAAAATATAAAGAAGTCCATAAATGGTAAACATAATTTCTCCAACTAATAAAAAACTTAATAATAAATACACTCCCCATAAAAAGACAGCAAATAAACCATTAGAAAGCAATAGAAGTCGATTAAATTTCTTATAGTTCATACTTGATACTAAAGTTCTTTTATTAATTTTTTCCGTTTTAAAACTGCTAATAATTAAGCAAATAACAAAAACACAACCTGCTAAAAAAGTATAATTTGCCATATTATAAAAACTAGCCGCATTATTTAAACCATTTGTATCCAATTTAGTTAAAACATCAATTGAAACTTCACTATCTAAAGAAGTATGTATTTTCTTTATGATTTCTTCATTTGATAAAGGATACGCTTTATAAATCGTATAAAGATTTAAGTAGCGTTCCAAATACATCTTAGCTAAACTTGCTTCATAATTTCCATTCGATTTTACAAAAACAAGCCCCTCTTCTTTCTCGAATGAAGCTGGAATTCGAATAAAATAATGAATATCTCTATAAAATAAAGCATCATCAACCTTCTGTTCATCTAAAGAAACAAACGTACATCGTTCTTTCAAGTACTGTTCTAAATCTTGACTCAATAAACCCTTATCTTCATTAATAATAAAGACTTTTGGCTTCGTAGCTTCAAAATTAAACGTCTGACTTTCGGTTTTAAAATTAAACGTTCCAAAAAAAACTAAAATAACAACATAAAGAAAAACCACCATCCTATTTTTCTTTAAAATACTTAAAAATGCTTTAAATACTGTCATATTTCTCACCTCTTAAAATAACAATAGAAATTAAAAACAACACCAAAGAAAAAAGGATTAAACTGATTAAATTCATAAAAAAGCGTTCTGGAGTATCATAATAATAAAGAGCATAAAAACCATCTGTAATCATATTGGCGGGATTTATTTTATTAAGAATAGGAACGTTTTTATCAATAACGTATTTCATTGTAATTCCCATCATACCTGATAAAACCGAACAAAACATGGTACTAGCAATAATAATACCAATTTTAGTATTTTCATTTTTCTTTAAAAGAACCGAAATAAACAATCCAAAAGCAAGACCCGCAAGACTTCCAAAAAGAATTAAAAGAAGCACATAGAAAATAGAATCGCCATAATCAACATGTAAAACAAATACCGTAAACAAAAAAAGTAAAAGAACACCTATAAGCAATGCAACATAACTCGCAAGAGCACTACTTCCAATTAGCTTAATTTTTTGGATGGGAGCAACACTCACCCTTTTTCCATTAGAACTCATATTGGCAAGTTTCTGATTAATTGCATACATTCCTACAATGCCTCCATATAAACAGGCCATAGCAATTAAAGTATAATACTCAATCATTGTGTAACTTAAATGACTTTTAGAATCATCCTGAATAGAACTAACTTGATTTGCCATTACGTTTTCATAAATTTGAGCAACAAAAGACGCGTCATTTCTAATCGAATCTTGATTCATTTCAATAAGATGATTAAAAAGCGCCTTTTTTTCTTCAATTTCTTCAATTACGAATTTAAAAGTCGTTTCATCAATACCATTCTCAGAAATAACTAATCTCGCTTCATTTTCTAAATTTAAATAACCAACGATTTCCTTTTTTTTAGTCAAAGACTGACAAGTTTCTTCATCTTCATAACGTATAGAAAAAAGTTGCGTTTTACTTCCCTCTTCTCCTAAAACTTGAAACGTTTCTTTGTATAACGTATTTTCTAGAAAAGCTTGATTTTCAACAATACCGATTGGAATCACTTTAAAAGTTTCCCCTTTTTCAATATCACTGAAAGCAAAATAAAACAAAAGACCTAAAATAATTGGAAAAGCGTACGTCCAAAAAATTAAAATCTTATTTTTAAAAAGTGTTTTTAAAGTATAGTTAAAATTATGAAAAAACATCAATCTCGTAACTCCTTTCCTGTTAGTTCTAAGAAAACATCATTTAAAGTAGGACGTTCCGAATAAATCTTTTCATATTTTAATTTATGTTCATTTAAATACTCTAAAATCGCCATTAAGTTATTCTTTCCCTTTAGAAAAGAAACCACAAGAAGTTTATCATCGTAGTAACAATCTAAAACATTATTAAGAGATTCAATTTCTTTTAAATTTTTCTCTTTTAACGTATCCATTTCTACACTGATTTTTTCTTCTATACGAGCCAATTTCTTTAACTCATCAGTGGTGCCACTAGCTAAAACTTTCCCTTTATCTAAAATGATAATACGATCACATAAAATTTCAACTTCTTCCATATAATGCGTCGTATAAATAATGGTAGCCCCTTCTTTTCTAAGCGTCTTAATCCCTTCTAATATACGATTTCGACTCTGTGGATCAACCGCAACCGTCGGCTCATCTAAAAAGATAATCTTAGGCTGATGGGCAACACCACAAGCAATATTTAACCTTCTAAGAAGCCCTCCTGACAATTGTTTTGGATAATACTTTTTATACTCTTCTAACCCTACTAATTCTAAAGCCTTTTCAATACAATTTTTTCTCTTTTCCTTATCAGTAATATATAGCCCACAAAAATAATCAATGTTTTCATAAACCGTTAACTCTTCAAAAACCGCAACATCTTGAAAGACAACCCCAATTTCTCTTTTGACTTCGTACAAATCAGGACGCATCTCTTTTCCAAAAATCGTAATATGACCTGTATGAAATTTTAAAAGAGATAAAATACAATTAATTGTCGTGGTTTTTCCACTTCCATTAGGGCCTAATAAACCTAATATCTCTCCTTCTCTCACTTCTATGGATAAATCATCCACCGCTTTAATGCCTTTGTAATCTTTCGTTAAATTTTTTACTTCTATACAATTTGCCATTTTTTCTCCTTATCTATATGATTGTTTTAATAACAAATAATACCCATCACTATCATTTATTATAATTTTATAACAAAAAAAAGTAAATAAAAAATAAAATCGCTTTCCTATTTTATTTTTTATTTATCAAATCAATAACCACATATTCTGCGACCGTTCCAGTCTTAAATTGAATCGTCCAATTTCCAATTCCTGAACTGACTAGAAAAGTCGTATTTTTTCTTTTTTGAAGACCATAAGACTGATCGTCAATATTAAACAGTTTAGAAATATATTTCATAGGCAACAATTGTCCACCGTGCGTGTGTCCCGATAAAACTAAATCCATTCCCGCCTCAGATTCTTGTGTATAATCATTAGGTTCATGGTCAAGGACAAGACTATATTTTTGTTCATCCAAATCTTGGGTCAATTCTTGTGCACTCATTCGATTCTTAGTTTGGGCGTCTTGTCTTCCAATCAACGTCAAATTCTCTAATAAATCAATGGATTGATCCTCGAGTAGAACCACATGATTCTTAATCAATTCAAGTCTTAAATCACTTTCATTGTACCCTCGATAATTAAAATAGCCTTTATCATGATTCCCAAAAACAAAATAGACCCCATATTTTGTTTTCAATTGACCTAATCCAGAACACGCTTTAATCATGTCTTCTTTACTGGTATCATCATCTATGTAATCTCCCGTAATCACAACAACATCAGGAGAAGTTTTATTAATTCTTTCCATATAAGAAATAAAACGATCCCCATCCATTGTAGAACCAATATGACTATCTGTTATTTGAACAATTCTAAAAAGATCCACCCCAATATCTTTTGTTGTTTTAATCACATAATGTGTTTCTACCACATGATGCGCTAAATAATAACCATAAGAAAGATAAAAAAAGGTAATAATAAAAGCACCCATCAATCGTGCAAAATCTCCAAGATTTTTTTTAAAAACTTTTTTAATAATAAAGCCTAATAAATCGAAAAGAAGTAAAAAGACAAAAAAATGCAAAAATACAATCAGTCCATTAATAGCGTCAATAAAAAAGAAAACAAGAAACAGCATAATAGGAAGAATAGGAATCCCCCATGAAAAAAAGGAATTTTTAATATTTAGTTTTAGAACAAGACGATAGATTCTTTTAAATAAAAAAAACAAAAGAGTGAAAACAAACAAAAACAAAACAGCCCTCAAAAAAAACATATTTATTCCTCCTATTTGTTTTTAATAAGATATTAAATTTTATTCAAATTCTTTATTATTAGAATTATTTTAACAAGAATCTAATGAAAGAACAACTTGTCTTCTTTATTTTTTTCTAATTTCAATTCTGTTTCTGTTTCTTCAATGTATTCCTCGATAAATTCTTTTTGTTCATACAAGAAATTAAGTAGCCATTCTAATTGTTCTTTTTTAGTTAATGCTCTTATTTCAGACATAGACTACCTCCTTCTTTATTACTATATTGTATTAAAAAGGAAACATCTTTTGCACAACATTTATCTATTTATTATAAATAAAAAATAAACCCTTTATTCATAAGAGTTTGAAAGTATCTAATTTGTTAATGCCAAAGAGATTCAAACTCTTGACCTATCACAAATGGTTAGAAAATCACTATTTGTTTGCTACAAAACATTAACATATTGAATAAAAATTATAAATATTTAAAAAAATTTAATAGAACATTAGAATATAAAAAAATAAAACGATTGTAAGTTTAGAAGATACATCACAAAATACCCCTTAAAATAAAGAAACACACTTACAAACATTCCAAAAAACAAAAACAACTTATAGTAACATCATGAACAATTTATGATTCGCTTAGACTATTTCAACAAGAC
>CAJTUR010000026.1:0-4548 GCA_910579535.1 uncultured Bacilli bacterium | reverse complement strand
AAAATATTATTCATTATAATTATTTAAAATAAAAAAAGGCCTAGACCTACATAGGTTACTAAGGAACCTTTATATATCATATAAGTTGTAAATCTGTAGTCTCAATTTTACCATTATAATCAACTATAAATAGTGATTATTAACTAAATAACTTTTAAGACCAAACATGTCTAAACAATTAACCTTAGTACATCTTCTTGTAATTTATCTATATACCTTTCTTTAAATTCATTTAATTCAACTTCATTTAATTTTTTTAACATAATAATTCCCCCTTAATTGACATAATACCATAATCTTTTTGCTAACTTTGTCGTTTTATGTCGCTAGTAATAAATTTTTGCTTAGGAAAGTAGAGTATATTTTTAAGTAACTTTTCATAAGTTCTCAAATGTTGTTATAAGATTTTATGACATTTAGATATTCGAAAGATATTTACATAATTTCTTATATTTTCGCTTTCAAAAATAGTAAATTGGTAATAAAATAGTTTAAATTTTATCTGATATACTATAAAACAAGGCCTTTTTATAAAAAAATAAACTTTTTTGATAAAAGTATGCAATTAATGTTGTAAGATGGCATAAATTATGATAAGATTGAGTTGTTCTTGTTTTATGGCGAGGTGGCACAACTGGCTAGCGCAATCGGTTCATACCCGATAGGTTGTGAGTTCGAGTCTCACCCTCGCTACCATTTAAAAATTTACTAGATTATATCTAGTTTTTATTTCATAGGAATACTAATTTATTTAGTGTTCCTATCTTTTTTTTGTTTGTGAAAAAATGCTATAATGTAATTGTCAGTAGCAAGGGTATAAAAAATTTATAGTTATTTTTTATAAAAATTATTTAAATTTATTTGAATTTATTTAAACTTTTAAAGTATGGTAATCTCTTATTTTATAAGGAAAAATAAGATTTTTCGTGAATAATATGATTTAGACCTTTTTTTCATACCGGTAGTTCGAGAGTTCGAATCTCCCCGGCGCTACCAAATTAGATACTTTCAAACCCTTGTGTATTAAGGGTTTGTTTTATTTTCTATATTAGCTAAAAATCATTAAATATACTCGTTTTAAGTGTCGTAACAAATAAGTACCAGCAATTTATCTTCTTAAAATTAATGGCATTTATTAGATATTTTTTGTCTCGATGCTCTAAACATTTTGAGTTACATCATTAATGGAGTGCCCATTATAATTTTTATTATGAATTTATCTATGAGTAAAGAAGAGGAGTAATAAAAAATGTAACTATAAATTTTGGTAAAATGAATAATTACGAGTGGTCAAAAGAAGCTATAAATAATAAATTGAGATACTTTCCGTATATGAAAAATTGGTATAAATAAAAAAAATAGATAAATCTATTAACAATTTTATATTTTTTCAAAAACAAGGATTTTTTCGTAGGTTTCATCAATTTACTTACTTCAAATTTCATATAAAATAAAAATAAGAATTTAGTTTCTTAACTAAATTCATTTAATTAAATCCATCTTGAAATATAAATATTGCGTTTTGTATCTTCTTCATATTTATTAAAAATAGAAATAATATTTTCAACAATAGTCTTTAAAATATTTGTACAAGTATTGGTAACTTTAACTCTAAAAATTTCTTGTTGCATTCTTCGGCGGAAAAAATAATCATCAATATACTTTCCCAAGACATAATCAATTCTCTTAACCATATTTATCTCTTCACGATTATCTAAATCAGCTTTAAAAATAAAATCTTCATAAATTTTAATTAACTTTTCAGTCACTGAATCTTCTTCAAAATATTCAAAATTAATAATACGATAAAAATTCGGACAAATATCTAATACTAACTTATTTCTATCCACTGCTTTACTCCTCCATCTATTATATACCATAATACTACAAATAGTACCATTTGTAAATAAGAGAACTTGATGTTATAATACATTTAAATAGAAAAGAGGTCTTCTGATGACGCCAAAAAAACATTTAAAATTAAAAAAGAAAGTAATGTATATAGGATTATTTAGTCTAACACTGATAATTTTTTTAATAAATTTAGGTTTACATTTTTATCAAAATTACAAATACAAACAAACCTACGAATACAAACTGATAACGATTGGCTATACCAAAGAAGAAGCAACTCTCCTTCTAAAATCCTTTAGTGAAGAAGAGGAATTAAAAAAAATTTTAGACCAGAAGAAAAATGAAAAATTAATTCAGGTAATACAAGAAAAATATTATATGAAAAAAAATTTAGACCGCTATTTAGCTTATATTGAAAAAAATAAAGACACATCTATAAATGAAGTGGTCACATTAGTAAACGTTCATCGTGATTCCGATTATTATGAAAACACAATCGAAGCTAATCTTGATAAAGGCATACTTTTAAACGTAAATAAATATTATTATTTAAGTGAAGAATACATTCCAGAAGAATTAGAAAAAATAAGCATTCGATACGCTTATGCTGGAAATAATATGATAAGTGAAGCCAATACAGCCTTTTATGACTTATGTAAAAGTGCTGAACAAGATGGGTTAACACTTATTGTTAATTCAAGTTATAGAAGTTATGAGAATCAAGTCAATACTTATAGAAGCATCAAAAACGCTAAAGGAGAAAGAGAAGCTGATAAAACAGCGGCAAGACCAGGACATAGCGAACATCAAACAGGCCTATCGGTAGATGTGTTTGAAAAAAACAACCAATCTACTTTAACCTTTAAAGATTCAGAAGCCTACTCGTGGCTAAAAGAAAATGCTCATAACTATGGATTTATAGAACGTTACCCTGAAGGGAAAGAAAACATAACTGGATACAACCCTGAAGCTTGGCATTGGCGTTATGTTGGAACAGAAGTGGCTAAAATCATTCATGATGAAAACATCACGTTTGATGAATATTATGCTTTTTATGTAGAAAATTAGAAAAGAGGTTTTTTATGATTCTAAATTTAATCATTCTAATTGTTGGTTTTGTAATCCTTGTAAAGGGTGCCGATGTTTTTGTCGATGCTGCCTCTAGTTTAGCTAAAAATTTTCATCTTTCTAAAATGTTAATTGCTTTAACCATTGTCGCCTTTGGAACCAGTGCCCCAGAATTTGCCGTTTCCATAAAAGCCATGATTAGTCAAACTGGAGACATTGTGTTAGGAAACGTTATTGGAAGTAACATTTTAAATATTTTATTAATTTTAGGAGCATCGAGTTGCATTCACGCTTTAAATGTAAAAAGTGCTACGATAAAAAAAGAATTACCCATTACTATGCTCATAACAACCCTTTTTATCATTCTCATAAACGATGTTTTTTTAGGAAATGGTAGTGAAAACATGCTTACTAGATCCGATGGCTTGATAATATTACTGTTCTTCTCTATCTTTATATATTATCTCTTTACCATTATGAAAAATAAAACCGATAACAATAGCGATGAAGATGAAAAACCAAAATACAATATCTTATTATCTTTTATATTTACAATTTTAGGAATCATTTGTTTAGTATTTGGTAGTAACGCTGTTGTAGATTCTGCAAGCGAAATTGCGAAAATAATAGGTGTTAGTGAAAGAGTCATCGCCCTAACCATTATTGCTCTAGGAACCAGCCTTCCAGAACTTGTAACAAGTATCGTAGCAACAAAAAAAGGAGAATACGATATAGCTATTGGTAATGTTGTTGGAAGCAATATATTTAATATAGGTATAGTCTTAGGGATTCCAATAACCATCTTTGGCAGCATTCATCATATAACATTTAATTCTATTGATTTATTAATCATGATTTTATCGGCAATTCTTCTTTTCTTATTTAGTTTTAAAGATCACAAAATAAGTCGAAAACAAGGAATTATTTTTCTAATCATTTTTATTGTCTATTATACTCACGTGATTCTTTCTTCATTATAGAAAATTTGAGCAAGAAACTATCTAAAAGATTCTTGCTTTTTTAATAAACAATTAATATTTCTATTTTTTTAACCTATTAAAATTCTTGGACGAACGCCCCTCAAATCAACAGCATACCAATAACCATTATCACCATGAATGCTAACACCATTAAATCTTACATCAAAAGCTACACTTTTCAGCCAATAACCAAACTTTTCGGTTTCATAGCTATTAATAAATTCTGGTTTAAGTTGAAACAGGGCATATTGTCGATTGTCGATGCCTATGTCATAGCCTGATGATGACCACACTGTGGTTCCATATACATTAACTTCACTCATTAAATCTATTTTTCTTGTGTACCATACCCATCCATCTGAAGCTCCCTTATATCTTCCTCCACTTTGATTAATGGCTTCTGTGTTTACATGATTTGTTAGTAAATTTCGATACTCAATGATGTGACTTCCAAAAGCCTTACCTATCACGCCTTCACTACTTACTAAACTTGGTAAGGTTTCGGTCGCCATTTTACTGTTGATATACCCTCCTTCTGTTGTATTGCTTTCATTCATTCCTAGATTCATTAGAGGTTTTGCTGGTATCACTGTAACATGATGTTTAGTAAGCGGAGTGTCTCCACTATGTAAATAATTATCGATAT
>CAJTUR010000025.1 GCA_910579535.1 uncultured Bacilli bacterium | reverse complement strand
CTAAAATTTCTTAATGTTTATTTTTTTCTCCCCACTAAATTATCTAGAGCCTTTTCATATCGACTCATAGTCTTACTATCTATGAACATATCGAATCAGGGGCGAACACCAAACGTGCTGGACGCGCCATTCCAGTTATTGTCGGAATCGCTGCCACTGTGGACATAAGCAAACCTACTCGCACCAGAGACACCAAAGATTTCAAATTTTATCCAATATTTTTGAACACAAAAAATCCGTATCAAATTGAATCATACTTCATTCATATATTCTTGAAACGGATTACCACTACTACATACCACTATTTTTAGTCTTTCGACTCTTCTTTCGTCTTTTCTAATCGACTGGCTATTTTATTATCTCCTTTTCGCCAACCTTTCAAAAGAGCAATTTCTTTTTCAATGATTTCTACATATTGCATATATTTCTCAGCATCTACAGGTACAATTGAAATCATATATTGCATTTCTTGAAGAAGATCTTCACAATCTCCAATAGCATTATTTTGATAACTTCTTCTCTCTTTATATTCATTCATATTAACTGGATAAATTGTATTCGCTTTCACAATATTTTTAATCAAGCTTCGCAAGATATCCAAAAAATAGATTCTTTCTTTTTCAATCAACCAATCAGGATACTCATCCTCAAAACATCTCCCCATATTATATTTTTCAAACACTTCTTCCATCAAAATTTTATCTTCTGGTTCAAAATGTTCAACACTACCTACAAATTTGATATTTCTCTTGAACCCTTTTACACCAAAATCTCGCATCAAAAGTTCCGTAACGCTCTTTCTTAACAGAAGAGCGTTATGAAAAAACTCCATCGTTGACAGTTTTCTCTTACTTTTTACAACACTCATCACATTCCTCCTTCTCTTTTTAATCCTCAAGACCCCACAAGGGGGTCAGATTTGAGGATTAACCGATCAGGAAGCGGGGGCGAACAGCATTCGCGTCAGACGCGCCATACCAGCCGGCGCTAGAATCACCCCAACCGCCGACATAAGCAAACCCCGACGCATCAGTGACACTTTTTAGCCAATAATGAAATCTGACATTTTCATAGCTATTAATAAACTCTGGTTTTAATTGAAAAATAGCATATTGACGATTATCAATTCCTACATCATAACCTGATGATGACCAAACGGTTGTTCCATAAACATTAACTTCACTCATTAAATCAATCTTTCTTGTATACCATGTCCATTCATCTGAAGCACCAGCCCATCTTCCCCCACTTTGATTGATGGCTTCTGTATTCACTCTATTTGAAAGTACATTTCGATATTCAATCAAATGGGTTCCAAAGGCTTTTCCAATCGTCCCATCCACCGCTACTAATCCTGGTAAGGTTTCTTGAACCATTCGACTATTATAATACCCACCTTTAGTCGTATTGGTTTCATTCATTCCTACATTCATTAGAGGCTTTGCTGGTATAATGGTCGCATGATGTTTTGTTAACTCTTGATCTCCACTATGTAAATAATTATCGATGTCCGCTATGAGCCAGGTCACACCATTTGCATTAAAAAAATCTCCAACATAAATATCTTTAAACGTTCCATCACTTATCATAGTATAAAGACTTCCATCATTATAATAACTTGTGATGTCTTTTCCTCGATACGTGTTTCTTCTTAAAGCTTTTCCAGCTTCTATATATTTATTATACTCTGTATTACTAAGTCCTGATGTAAACGTTACCTTACATTTTGTATTCGTTTGAATATTTTCTATTGATAAGGCCCAGGCATTATAATCCCATACTGAGGCTTCTCCTTCATTACAAGTACTTGCTACACTATAAAGTCCTCTCTCAGGAACTTTATCCACTTTTTCTCCATCTACTACAATTGCAAGTTTAACATCATAATCAAAATCTCCAATTCTTCCTTGCAAAACATTAAATTCTCTTTTTTCTTCATAAAACGCAAACGTTCGATAAAGAATAATGCCCGCCGCTAATAAACATACTGCAATAGCCGAAAGAACAACAGCTCGACTTCTTTTTTTACTACCTTTTATAAACTTCTCTAATTTCATATTCTCTATGACTCCTCCTACTATAACTAGATTATAGTAAATATTTTTTAGAAAGTCATTTCACGAATAATAAGTACCATTTTGTCACATCATGTCGAATAATATAAATTAAAAATGCTAAAATACGATAAAAAAAGACATCTTTTCTTAAGAATCGACGTCTTTTGCAAACAAACACCCACAATAATCTTGACGATACAAATGATAGGTCTTAGAAAGTTCAATACTTTTTTTATATCCCTCTCTTTTTTTAAAATCAGAAACAAGAAAACGTGTAACCAAAACACTTTTATTCTCTTCATAATAAGCCTTATTCAAATCTTTTTCAATCAATAGCCCAATTGAATTAATCACTTCACTATTTTTATAAGGACTGACTGTTAAAGTCGTTCCAAAATAATCAAAGCCTTCTTTTTTAGCAAGTTCTCCTGTCTTTTGTAATCTTAAATAATAACATTTATGGCATCTTGCTCCACCCTCTGGTTCTTTTTCTAAATGCTTAGAAGCTTCTAAAAAAGCTTCATGCTCATAATCGCTATCTTTAAAATGAATGCCTAAATTCAGTTCATGAATAAGACGTTTTTGTTCATTTTTTCTTTTAATATATTCTTCCTCTGGTTCAATATTAGGATTATAGTAAAGAATCGTAATATCAAAATAATCTTTTAATCTCAAAATAACTGCCGAAGAACAAGGACCACAACAGCTATGTAATAAAAGCTTTTTTTTATGATTAAATTTTTCCATTTCTTTTTGCATCAAAACATCATAATTTATTTTCAATATACATCATTCTCTTCTATTTTCTTCTATACTTTTATAAGAACGAAATACCACTCGTTCATTATCAGAATCCAACTCTAAAATTCCTTTTTCATCAAACAAGGAATAGATTAAAGGATAAGTATTTAATCGATCAATGTTAATTAAATTAATATATACTTCATTTCCATCATTCATACGTAATAAAAATCGAGTATCATCAATTACAATTTCTCCACTTCGACTAGGAGCGTATTCGATTTCACTTATAAGCATTAAATTTTCATTAGAAACCCGTTCTAATTCTTTAATAAAACGTTCCATTATTTGATTAGGAACATAATTCACTAAAAAAGGAATCCCAGAAAAATCATAGCTATTCGTTGTTTGTCCATTTGATAAAACATAACAATAATCACTTCGATTATAAAAAAGAGGTCGCGCTTCTTGAATTTTAATTTTTAATGTTCCATTTAAATACTTACTAATTTTGACATCGCTTACCAGTTCTAAGTTTTTTAATTTTTTTTCTAAGGATTTAGTTGTATATTTAAAAAGTTTAGGATAATCTTTAATTTCTAAAAGTTCAATAATTTCTTTATCTTTTAAATAAGTTGCCCCATTTATATAAATATTTTTAATAGGTAATTCCATTAAATAATAGAAAAAAAGACTCATACTTAAAATAAAAAAAGATAAAATTAAAATAGGTTTTAATTTTAAATGAACTCTTATTCTCTTTTTCTTATCCTTTTTCATTAAATCCACCTTTATTTAATACTATCAAAAATTACTATTTTTTACTAGAACAAGTTAAATCCTTTACAATTTTATAAATTTCTTCTAAAGGTTTTTTCTCTCGATAACGCCTCATATTTTTTTCTAATTCTTGAGTTTTAATCTCTTCTTTTAATAAAGAATGAATTTGAGTATTTAAAACTTCTTTTGTAAGTTTCTCTTCCGATAAAACCGTAATGACTTTATTCTCTTCCAATTCTTTTGCATTATAGTATTGATGATTATTTGCAACATTTGGACTCGGAATAACAATACTTTTTTTACCCAAAGCAATAATTTCAAAAAGAGTTCCGGCACCAGCTCGAGAAATAATAACGTCGCTTTCTTTCATCATTCTTGGTAAATCTTCAAAATAATCCACCATTTTTAAATCTTTATGATTTGTAATTTTGCTTTTAAAATCTTCCAATTGGACATTGCTTCCTACCACATAAAAAAGGCTATACCCATCTCGAGGTCCATTTAGAAAATCAATCATTTTTTGATTTAACGAAGAACTCCCTAAACTTCCTGCAACATACAAAATAAGAGGTTTATTTTTAGAAAAACCCAACGTCGTTCTATCAAAAGGTTCTTTCACTTGCGTATCAAGAGAAGGATGACCCGTATAAATTACTTTTTTAGCTTTTTTAAAATAACTTTCTGAAGACTTAAAAGTAATACCTACAACATCCGCATAGCGACTAACTAAATAATTGACTTTGCCAGGACGACTGTTTTGTTCATGAATAAATGTTTTAATTCCTAAATGGTGCGCCGCCCAAATAACAGGATACGTAACATACCCCCCAACACCTATCACCACATCTGGTTTAAAATCTTTCATTATTTTTAAACATTTTTTTTTCGCTTTACGAATCAAAAAAACATTTTTAATATCACGTTTAATATTTTTATTAAAACCATAAATTTCCAGAGCCTGATAAGAAATACCCTTTTTTGGAACAATATCTTTTTCCATACGATTATGGGTCCCAATATAAAGAATTTCTATATTTTTTTCTTTTTCTTTTAACTTATTAATAATAGCAAGAGCTGGGTAAATATGGCCCCCACTTCCACCTGCTGAAACAATGACTTTCATAACCATCATTCCTTCCATTATCATTATACTATA
Organism: uncultured Bacilli bacterium; assembly: GCA_910579535.1. GTDB lineage: Bacteria > Bacillota_I > Bacilli_A > RF39 > UBA660 > MGBC108787. The sequence goes on along the minus strand of CAJTUR010000025.1, from coordinate 15,569 downwards.
AAAAAGAAAAATTTATTAAGAAAAGAAAAAAGAGTGTCAACTTTCTTCACTCTTGTCTAATTCTAAACATCGTAGATAGGCATTTGAACTTGTCGAATCTGAAACTTGAAAACACTTCAAACCTTTTACTTCTTTAAATGTTGATATTACCCTTTTTAATTCATCACTTTTAATCCATAAATTTCCCATAAAATCTTCTAAGTCAGTGCAAGTAGTATCACTTTCATTTAGCAATCTGGCCTTTAATAACTAAGTCGCATTATGATAAGCATAACAAGCCTTCTCATCTATAAATACTCTCAAACAATACATCATCTTTATTATGTATTGGGTTTATGTCTTCATAATAGCGTTCAAAAAATAAATGCTGTATACGTTCATAAATAGTTCCTCATTCAAAATAGATTTAAAATCAATATTACGCTTTTCTTTTTCTAAATGAAACTGTTCTAAAATTTCATCAATACCAAAAGAATAATAATTTCATCTACCTATTTTTTTCATATTTTTAGACTAGTTTTAGTGATTCTAAATACTTACTGATCTCTTTTTCTAAATTCATCATTTTTTGATTATAAATTCGCAATACTTCCTTCATACTTAATAAACGTTCATGCTTTTCTAATTGTTTTGCCATCAAAAATTCCAAAATCACTGCCTACTTTCGCTTTTATTAAAATAAAAACGCTAACCAATACAAATCGTTGATTAATGCAAAGTATAGCGTTTAACAAAAGTACTACTAGATAAATTAAATCCAAACACCATAAGTAATGGCGGCCATGGCAAGTAAAAATCCTACGACCCAAAACAATTTTACAATATCCCTTTCATCCCATCCAAGTTGTTCAAAATGATGATGCAAAGGAGCCATTTTAAAAATTTTTTTATGAAATTTTCGAATAGCAATAATTTGAATAAAACTAGAAAGCGTTTCTACAACAAAGACACCACCTACTAAAACTAATGAAAGCTCATGTCTCGTTACAATAGCAACCGTTGCTAAAGCGCCTCCTAAAGCTAAACTTCCTAAATCCCCCATAATAATTTTTGCGGGATGACTATTATAAAGTAAAAAACCTAATAAACTTCCTACAAGCAAGAAACAAAAAATAGCCACTTCTTCATACCCTTGCATCCACCCTGTATTCCAAGCAATAATACCAAAAGCTAAAAAGGCAATAGCCGAAAGCCCTCCAGCTAATCCATCAAGTCCATCTGTAATATTGACACCATTACTCGTTCCTACTAATACAAATAGAATAAAAATACCAAAAATCCATCCCATATCAATACTTATTCCAATACTAGTAATCCACAAGACTGGCTCTCCTCCATTTTTCATAAAAATATAGAAAAACAAAAGCGCAATTCCCATTTGAATTAAAAATTTGGTCGTAATACTAAGGCCCTTATTGTTTTTAAATTTAACTTTTAAAAAATCATCTAAAAAACCTAAAAAGGCATACAAAACAAAAACGATCACTAAAATAAATAAATTGTGACTAAGATGGATGCTACCCCGAATATAAAGCAAAAATAAACAAAGCAAAACAGGAACAATAAAAATGAATCCACCCATAGTGGGAATGCCATTTTTTTTCAAATGTCTTTCCCCTAAAGTCAAACTCACATTTTGACCAATACGTTTACGATAAGCAAATTTAACAAAGAAAAATCCGAAAATCATACTGGTAACAAAACCAAGCATAATGGCCATAGCAGCTTTAGCAAGTATTAACATAGTATCACCTCGTATAAAATTATACAACATGTTTGAATTTTTTACCGCTTGAAGAAAAAAGTTTTACATTAGTTAGACAACATTAAAGATACTTTACTTCCTTCTTCCACATAATAATTACCTTCTGGACTTTGATACACGACTTGTTCACCACTTCCAGAAGTAATGAGTTTAAATCCCTTTAAAATGCTTTTAGCTTCTTCTAAAGATTTTCCTGTAACATCAGGTAATTTTACATATTTAGTATCAAGCCATGTGTATTCCTTTGGCATGACTTCACTACTCTTTGGATACCCATACAAATCAATCGCTGCTTTAAAAACATTTTTAGCAATGGGCGCCGAAACAACGCCTCCATATTGAGTAATACCTTTAGGATTATCAATCGCGACGTAAACAACAATTTCTGGGTCATCTGCTGGCATAAACCCCATAAAAGACACAATGTAATTGCCCACCATATAAACGCCATTATTAACCTTTTGAGCGGTTCCAGTCTTTCCTCCAATACGATAATTCTCTAAATAAGCGTTTCGTCCACTTCCATTAGCAACTACACTTTCAAGAGCAAAACGAACCATTTTACTTGTTTCTTCACTAATCACTCTTTTACCTTCATCGGTTTTATTTAATTGGATAACACTATCGGTTTCAGGTTCAGTCATTTTTGAAACAATATAAGGCTTATGTAAAACGCCACCATTAATAATAGCCGAAACCGCTGTAGCTTGTTGAATAGGTGTGACACTTATTCCTTGACCAAAACTCGTTGTAGCAAGCTCAACAGGTCCCATTTGATCTAACGAAAATAAAATACCACTGGCTTCTCCATTTAAATCAATGCCAGTTTTACTTCCAAATCCTAAATTTTTAATATAACTAAGTAATTTTTCAGCTCCAAGTTTTTGGCCCATCACGACAAACCCTGGGTTGCATGAATTTTCAACCACTTGTAAAAAGGTCTCCGCTCCATGCCCTCCAGCTTTCCAGCATTTAATTCGAGCCCCTTCCACATGAATAGAACCCCCATCATAATAATTATCTTTAAAAAGATTAATGGTATTTTCTTGTAAAGAGGCCGCTAATGTTACGATTTTAAATGTACTACCAGGTTCATAGGTCATCCAAATAGGCAAATTTCGATTAATCACTTCGATACTAGAGGTTTGATAATTATTGGGATTAAAATTTGGTCTTGAAGCCATCGCTAGTATTTCTCCTGTTTTGGGATTCATTGCCAAAATAAGCGCTTGTTCTGGGTTATATTTTGATACGACATTATCCAGTTCATTTTCAACCGCAAGCTGTAGATCAATATCAATCGTTAAATCCACATTAATTCCATTTTGGGGCTCTTCGTAAATTTCAGTTAAGGAAAGACGATTGCCCTTCCCATCTGAAAAATATTTAATCGCTCCCGCCTCACCTGTTAAATAGTCATCAAATTCTAGTTCAATACCTGATAATCCTTGATTATCAATTCCCACATAGCCTAAAACATGAGACAAAACATTTCCATAAGGATAATCTCTTTTACTTTCTTTAACCAAATAAACACCATCATAATTCAAATTATTAATCTTTTCAGCGATTTCATAAGACAATCTTCTTCCTTCAGGATGAACTCTTTCAATCGATGTTTTTTTACTAATATGACGATACATCTCATCATAAGACACCCCTAAAATTTCCGCTAGTTTGGTTGCCACTTCTTCTTTATTTTTAATTTGATTAGGAATCACAACAAGCGAAGTTGTTGTAATATTCGTAGCTAAAACTTTTCCATTTCGATCTCGAATCTCTCCACGATCCGCCGTAATAGGAAGTTCACGGCTCCACAAACTTTCTGCTAAATAGGAAAGCTTATCGTATTTAAACACTTGAATATAAAACACTCGAATAACAATCAAAATTAAACATATAGAAACGACTAATAACACCACTCGCATGCGAGTATGAATTTGATTAAAGAACATAGCGCCTCTCCCTTCTTTAATTTATATGAAAAAAAAGAAGTTTTTATGTAAAACTTCCTAGAGACTTTTATAAGTGTATCTTTCTTTTTAAAGTAGGATTTTCTGTAGTGATTAAAATTTGAGAATAACTTTTATATTTATAAAAGAAAAAAAGCGCGATTAAAAATAAATACTCAAAACTAAATAATGGATGATCGCAATTTATCGGTTTAATTTGATCAATAAAATTTTTCAAAAGCGAAAGAAATAGAAAAAAATGCGTACAGAAATAAGAAAAATCTTTTGCTTTTAATAATTCGACATAGTTAAGTTTTTGTTTAACTAGATCTGGATAAATAGTTTCAAATTCTTGAGCTAACTCCATAAAGTCTTCTAATACTTTTTCTTCACTAGAAAAAAATCAAGGAAAGAAGGATCGCGAAATACTTTTTCTGGATAAACATTAACAAACATAGTATCGATAGCATTCATAATATAGGAATCGTTAGACGTATCATCAAAAAAATGTTTTTCTATTGTATTATCGAATTCCGCATAAGAAACTTCTTCTTTAGAATAGTCAATGATACTTTTTAAAAGCTGAATTTTTTCCTTAATTAAAGCTTGTTCCTCTTCTAATAAATTTTCATAAAACGCATTAGATTGAATACGTTTTTTCTTAAAATCTGAATACTTTGTATAAGCAAAATGAATAGCTACAGCTTCCATTCCATATAGAAAAAAAGAGGAATCATGTAAATAAACGTTTTCAAAAACCGCAATCATTTCTATTAAATGAGTAAAAGTGTTCCAATCAGCGCTTGACCAATCCTCTATAGTTTTAAAAGGAAAAATTTCTTCTTCGTTCTTCATAACTTCGATTTTATAAAAAACATTTTCTAAATACAAAATTTGAATAAGATTATTTTTTTTAGGATAACGATAGAGCTTATGATTTCGATCCATAACATAATAAGAATCATCTTTCAAATAATAATACAAATGCATAAGCATCACCTCGAGAAAATTATTATAACACAGATAATCAAAAATCAACCATTAATATTAATAAGTTCTATTTTTTCTCCAGTATTCACTAAACCCATATTAACACGATCGGTTGTCCATCTATATTGACCAGTTAAAATAAAACCATACAAACCTTCTTCATGAATAAAATCCGTAATATCCGAAACAAATGGACCATCATAAACTAATCTAAAATTCTCATCACGCATAACCTTTTGATAATTTTGAAATTCTTCATGATTCATTGTAGACCTTTTTTTTATATACTCAACATAATTAAGAGTGGTATCATAATTTTTATATTTATAAATTTTTAAAGTATACCTTATTTTTTTCTTTTCCTCTTTCATTTCCTCTATATCTTTTTTAAAAGGTCGACATCCAATTGGTTGTCCGCTATAATAACAATTAAACACTTTTACATCTAAAAAATAACGTTCAAAATCTGAAATGGCAAAAACTTCTTCAGTATGCCAACCCCAGATATGAGTAGAACTTCCAAGATAAAGAAAGAATGGAATAATAGGAAACTTTTTCTTACTATCTCCTGATACTTCAAATAAATGCTGATTTAAAGTTACTTCATAACGTTTACCAGAATAAGGCATATTTGTAAAAAGTACAATTTCACCTATAAAAATTTTTAAGATAAAAAAAGAAAAAACACTAATAAAAATAATTTTTAATCTTTTCTTTTTTCTTTTTTTGTAATAGTCTAAAGACGCTTTTTGATAAGCATTCAAGCTCTCTTTTTGTTCTTGATTCATGACTTTTCCCCTTTCTGAACTTGATAAAATAAAAATCTAAAAATTGAAAAAAGAAAAAAAACAAGAACAATGAATAAAGGAAGACTTACACTTTTTAAAAACAGGGTAAGAGTAAAAAAAGAATAGTGTTTAAAAATAATAAAAACAATTAAATACACAAGTATTCTAAAAAAAAGAACAAATAAACTAAAAAGAACAAATTTTTTTAAAATTAAGGATAATGTATTCACTCTAAGAAAAATAAATTCTGGAGAATGTTCTATTTCATAAAAATAGAAAAGATAAGTAACATAAAGAAGAAAAAAAAGTTGAAACAAACACCAAGAAAGTTCAAAATAAGAAGCTTCAGAAAAAGAAAAAACCCCTAACAAAGCTTCAAGATTTTGAAGATTAAAAAAAGACGAAGATAAAAAATGCATTATAGAAATAGAAAATAAAAATAAAAAATAAATGCCGAATCCTCCCCTATTTCTTTTTATAATTTCTTTTAAAACCCAAACTTGATATTTCATGATTGTTCGATAACCTGACCCTCTTTAAAATAATAGATCTTTTCAGCAAGAGCTTCTAAATCATTAACAATATGACTTGAAACAAGTATAATTTTTCCATTTTCTTTTTCTTCAATTAAATATTGAAGCACTTTTTTAACGCTTTCATCATCTAATCCATTAAAAGGTTCATCTAAAACCATAACTTGAGGGGATTCCATAAAAACTTGAGCTAAACCCAGTTTTTGCTTCATACCTAATGAATAATGAGCGAATTTTTTATCCTTTTCTTCAATTAAATTCACAATCTCTAATGCTTTTAATATTTCTTTTGAACCTATTTTATTTTGGAGCTTTGCAAGCAATTGTAAATTTTCAAAACCAGTTAAATTTGGAAAAAAACAAGGCTTTTCGATTAAAGCTCGCACATTAGGAAAAATTTGAGTCATTAAATTGTATTCTTTATCATCATATAAAACTTGTCCTTTACTTGGTACATAAAGACCACATATAAGTTTTAATAAAACAGTTTTTCCACTACCATTTGGACCAATAAAAGCATAAAGATTCCCACTGTGAAAAGTCAAATTTACCTCTTTTAAAACTTTTTCTTTTTTAAAACTTTTTTCTATATTTTTTAATTCTATTTTCATACTTTACTCCTTTAATTATTTTTTTCACAGTCCATAATAAATTTTTCTCGATGATGGTACATTTTATAAACAAAATATGAAGAAAGAAGAACCATAAAAAGAGAAAAACTTAATAAAGCACTGACATGAAACTGATTACTAAATGTAAAAGGACTCATAATATTAAACAAATAGCCAATTTCGCTTTTAAATAACATTTGACCAATAAAGGTATTTAAACCCACTTCGAAAAAGAGTTCAATGCCTAAAAACAATAAGACCGTTAATAAAAGAGCAACAATTAGATTATGTTTTTTCCTTAAAACAATTAAAAACAAATTAAGATAAAAAATAGAATATAAAAAAAGATTTAGCAAATAACCCAAAATAAAAAACACGGGATGCAAAATTCGACTCGCTTCCCAAATAGACGATTGATACTGAAGGGCATAAGTTGGATCAAACGTGGTATGAATAGCACAGAAAAATAAAAGAATACCACCAACACATGGAAGGATAAAAACATATTGGTACGCTTTTTTAAAAAAAGTAATCAAAAAAGAGCAATAACTTTCTCTCGTTGCGGAATGAAGAATATATTTACTTTTTAATAACTTAGCAACCTTCATCGAAGGAAGAACAACTATAAATAAAGCGATAAAGTTTAAATACCGAAGTTCAAAAACAACTAAATTGGTTAACATAGTAAAAAAATCTAGATCAGGTAAATTATTATTAATTAAATTTTCACACATTTTTTTATAATTTAAATCCTCAGACTCGCTCATATTTTTTTTACAATCAGCGAGAATTTGAGCGGTTTTCTTTTCATTTCTATCCATTTGTTTCACAAAAATTTGACTTCCATTATAAATAGCCCAAGTAAGAATAAAAAATAAAATCAAAACAAAACCATGTTTTTTTAAAAATGTTTTCATAACTAAACTCCTTAAAAACAATAAAAAGAGAGAATTAGGACTTAATATTTTTTATTAATTAACTAAGTAATTAATCAATCCACCAAGTACCAGTAATACGGCTTGACATTAAAGTCACATCTGATCTCATAGCTTGTAAATTATATCTTCCAGGTGAAGCTTGCGTTTCTTTAGCATCCAATTGACCATGCGTTGCTATTTTTAAAACAATTGAACTAGACCAGTCTCCTCCATCATCAATGGCACGAATAGCATATTGACAGCTATTACAAGGATTAGCAAGTGAAGTACTCGCATAACTCAAATAAATTCTTTGAGTAGTCCAGTCATCTTTTCTAAAATAAGTACCATTATCTCCAAATAAGAAAGAATATTCTCCCATTTTAACACCTGATTTGTCAAAATCTCTAGGCCCTTGACTAGCCGAAACACCTTCTGCTGTCAAAAGAACCATTAAACTTATAGTAACAATTGCAAAGATTTTACTAATATTTTTTTTCATTTTTCCTCCAACTACCTAATTCTCCTAAATAAAGTATAAAGGATGCTTATTTAAAAAAAAACAATCAATGTATAGATATATCTAGTATAAATCTCAAAATCATTATAACTCTTCATTTAATAATTTAGCAACTTCTTTAACTCTTTTAAAAAGAATTTAGAACAAAAAAGCACTAAACGAATCAAAAAAATGATATAATAAAAAAAGAGTCGTTTTTTTCAGCTTTTTAAATTATTCATTTAATAATTTGATTTTCATATAATTTGAAGAGGGATCGTATGAAAAAAACAAATCACTTATTATTTTTCTTAGTCATTGGCATTGCATTATTTGGAATTATTATGATTTATTCGGCAAGTTGCATATGGGCTGAATATAAATTTCAAGACCCTTTTAAATTTGTTAAAGCTCAAGGTATCTTTTATATTATTGGCATCTTTATTATGCTTTTTTTATCTAAAATGGATTATAAAATTTATTATGAAAAAGCGAACCTCATTCTATTGATCTGTTTTATTTTATTAATTCTGGTCCTAATTCCAGGTATCGGAACCATTAGAAATGGAAGTCGAAGTTGGTTTGGAATTGGTTCTCTAGGCATCCAACCTAGTGAATTCGCAAAAATCGGGTTAATCATCTATGTTTCAAAATATTTGGCCAACAATAAAAAAAACATGTTTGATATAAAAAAAGGTGTTCTTCCCATTTTAAGTGTCATCTTTGTATTTTTTGGTCTAATTATGTTAGAACCCGATTTCGGAACCGCTATGGTTATCGTTTTAACTTTAGTCGTTTTAATCTTTACTTCTGGAGTAAAAATATCTTTTTTCGTTAAAATTGGATTAATAGGTCTAATAGGTATCGTTGTACTTATTATTATCGCCCCCTATAGAATGGCAAGAATTGTTTCTTTTTTAAACCCATGGACGGACCCCTTAGGGAGCGGTTTTCAAATCATTCAAAGTTTATACGCTATAGGTCCTGGAGGATTACTAGGTCAAGGATTTATGAAATCTCGTCAAAAACATTTTTATCTTCCTGAACCTCAAACCGATTTTATTTTTTCAATCATTAGTGAAGAATTTGGCTTTTTAGGCGTTTTAATCGTTACCAGTGTTTTTTTCCTTTTATTCTATCTTGTCCTTTCTGTTGCATTAAAACAAAAAGACCTCTTTGCTAAATATCTTTCTTTCGGTCTTTCCTTTGGTATTATCATTCAAGCACTTTTAAACTTAATGGTTGTAGTTGGAATTATTCCTGTCACAGGCGTTACGCTTCCTTTCCTTTCTTATGGCGGAAGTAGTTTACTTGTAAGCATGATTGGAATAGGCATCGTCTTAAACATTAACAAACATTAAAAAAAAGCCTTAAAGGCCTTTTTTCATTTTTTCTTCCAATCTTGAAGCTCGACTACAAAGACGACAACTAGAAAAAACAATCAAACTAAAAAATAAAAACAAAAAAATTAAAAAATACTTCAAATCCAAACCCTCCCTCAAAAAATTAGAATAGCATTCCTACAGTAAAAGAAATGTCGAATAAAATTATAAATTAAAAATCTACAGGTTCATTTCGTATAACTTTTAACGGATTAACATATGTAAGTTTTTTAAAACGTGTCTCATCAATTTCTTTAATAATCATCTTCTTAATTTTATTAAATTTTAAAAACAATATGTCTGTTTCATGATGCACATCCGTTGCTAAAAAATGATAATAGTTATTCTTTAACATATACAAAAAAAGCTTTTTAGTATGTTCTCCATATTTTCCAATAATACATGAAAAATTTCCTTGAAACAAACAGCCCATTTCTAGCAACTTATCTAAAAGGTCATGATTGTCTTGTAAATATAAATACCTCTCAGGATGAGCGATTATAGGTACATATCCCTTACTTCTTAAAAGGAATAAAAGATTCATCAAATCATTCATAAGACGACTAACTGGAAATTCAATAAGTAAATAGCGACTACGATTAATCGGATAAACTTCACCCGCATTAATTAAAGACTCGATTTCAGGATCAATATAAATCTCATTACCAAGATATAAATGAAGATTTAAATTTTCTTTTCTAATAAACTCTCTCAATAATTGTATCTTCTTAAATTTATTAAAATTATTTTCTACATATTTACTACCTGTAATGTAATGAGGGGTACAAACCATAGCACGATAACCAATTTCATTCATTTTTTTTAATATAGAAAGACTTTCTTCGTAGCTCCTTGAACCATCATCTATTTCATAAATAACATGTGAATGAATATCAATCATAACTTTCCCCTATTCATAATAATTGCCATAGTAGCCACTATGAACATCAGCCGTTTTATTTACGACAACACCCGCTATATCTGCTCCTACACTTATTAAACTTTTCTTTGTAAATTCAAATTCATTGGTTTTTGTATAATTTAAAGTAGCAACTATAACGGTTTTATCAACATATTTGGTAAGAATTAAAGAATCCGTAAGACCATTTACAGGTGTTCCATCCAAAATAACATAATCAAATTTATCTGAAAGAACATGAATCAAAGCCTTCGTTTTAGGAGAATTCAAAAGTTCGCTTGGGTTAGGGGGGACAACTCCTTTTGGTAAAAGATAAAGATTATCAATATCCGTTTTTTTAATAAAATCTTTAAAACTGGTTTCAATATCTTCTAAAAGTAAATTAGATAAACCTTTTTCATTCTCAATACCAAAAATTTTATGAAGCCTTCCTTTACGCATATCACAATCCATTAAAAGAACTTTACTGCCATTTTGTGCAAAAGAAGTGGCCAAATTTGAGCTAATAAAACTCTTCCCTTCTGATGGGATTGAAGAAGTAATCAAAACAGATTTAACTTTTTTATCAATTCCTGAAAATTCTAAGTTGGTCCTAATAATTCTTATAGCTTCCGCAACACTAGATTTAGGATTTTTATCAACTACAATTTCATTTTTCATCTTCTCTTAGCCCCTTTTTTCTTCTTTTTCGTATAATCTGGAACCGCTCCTAAAATTGGCATGTTATATTTTCTTTCAATATCTGAAACTCTTTTAATCGTGGTATCAAAATAATAAAATAAAAATAGAATTGAAAAACCGAGAACGCTTCCTAATACAAATAACATTAAAAGCTGTTTCGTAATATTTATATTTGAAGGAACGGTTTCCACATCAGCTTGATCTAAAATTGAAACATTAGATAAATTATATAAATCTTTAGCTTCTTTACTAAACACTTCAGCCACTTTATTAGCAACAGCATAAGCCGTTATATTTTCTTCATTTGAAACAGAAATTTCAATAATCTCTGTATCATTAATCGCCCCTACTCGAATCATTTTAGATAATTCTTTTACCGTATAATTTAATTTTAATTCATTAATTACTTGACTTAAAACTCTTTTACTTTTAACGATTTCTTGATAAGTACTAACTAACTTGGAATTAACACTCAAATCGGTTTGCGTAATCGTTGAAGAAGATTCTTTATTATTTCCGGTTAGAATAACACTTGTTTTTGAAGTATACACAGGTACTTTCAAAAAAACGATATATAAGCACCCTAAAGTAATCACTAAAGTAATAATTGCTAAGAAATAAACAATTTTTGACATAAAATAAGAAATTAAATCTTTTAAATCTAACTCATCCATGACGAACCCTTCCTACTCTAATAACAATTATAACATTAATCTTTATTTTTGCATAGAAAAAAATAGTTCTAAAAACTATTTTCTAAAAATCAGCGTTAATTATTTTTTCAGGATTGATAAATAAAAGTTCTTTAAAATAATCTTCAGTGATTACTTTAAGAAGTTTCTTTTTTATTTTATAAAAATCTTCAAAAAAACTGGCGTTTTCATGATGAACATCACTGGCTAGAACAAAATACATTTTATTTTTCAACAAAAACTTACTTAATTTTTGAGCTTTTTTTCCGTATTTTCCATTAATCGACTCCATATTTCCTTGTAAAAAAATACCTTTAGAAAGATAATCTTGAATTAAAGTCGGATTTTCTTGAAAAATCAAATACCTTTCAGGATGAGCCAAAATTACTTTATAGCCTTGAAAAATCAATTCATCTAAAAAATCTAAAGCTTCGTGCATTTTTTCAAACATAGGTATTTCAACAAGAAGTACTTTTCGATTATTAATAGTACTAATTTGTTTCCTTTTTATTTTTTCTTCAATAGATTCCTGTATATAAATTTCTTGTCCTAAATAAAGTTTAAGAGGAATATGTTTAAATTTTAATTCAGTCTCTAATTCTTTTAAAAGCTTCATTTTTTCTTCATGATTAGCTGTATAATTTGCCTCTTCCATATAATGAGGTGTAACAACAATTTTTTCATACCCTAAATTAGACATTTTTTCAAGCACAGAAAGACTTTCTTCTTTCGTTTTACAGCCGTCATCGATACCATATAAAATATGATTATGAACATCAATCATTAGTATAATACTCTCCACAATAAGAACTCGTAATGGGGTTTTTAATTTTATTCACCACAATCCCAGCAAGGTCAACATCTAAATTTTTTAAGCATTTAATAGTATTTTCTAGCAAATTGACTTTGGTATAATTGGCTGCACTCACTACTACAACTTTATCTACATATTTAGTAAAAACAAGCGAATCCGTTAACCCATTAATAGGCGTTCCATCAAATAAAATAACATCAAACTTTTTACGAACATTTTCTAAAAAATTTAAAACATGAACAGAATCCAGAAGTTCACTAGGATTAGGAGGAACCATACCTCTTGGAATAAAATAAAGATTTTCAATTTTAGTTTCTTTAATATATCTTTTATAGTTTTTTCCATCATCATCCGCAAGTAAATGAGAAAAACCTACTTTATTAGAGATTTTAAAAATAGAATGCAAACGGCCTAAGCGTAAATCAGAATCAACAAGCAAAACCTTTAATCCTTTTTGAGCAAAAGAAATCGCTAAATTAGCTGACACAAAACTTTTTCCTTCTCCTTTAACTGAAGAAGTGATTAAAACAACTTTTCCTTTTTTAACCTTTAAAGAAAACATTAAATTAGTACGAACCATACGAATGGCTTCCGCTACACTGGATTTCGGATTGCTATTTACAAGTAATTCATCCTTCATTTTCTTCTACCCCCTATTCTTTTTTTCTTATTAAAATCAGGAATACTTCCTAAAACAGGGACACCTATTTTATCTTCGACTTGATTAGCATTTTTTATCGTATTATCAAAATAGTAAATAATAAAAACAACAATTAAAGATAGAAGAAAGCCACCCATTAAAGCCATCACTAAAACTTTAGAAGTACTCATATTACTCGAATGATTACTGATAATAGGTGCATCCAATAAACTAACGTTGGAAACATTATAAATAGATTTTACTTCTTTACTAAAAACTTCCGCAATTTTTTCAGTAATTTTATAAGCTAATTCAGCGTCTGTATTCCTAACATAGATTACAATAATTTCTGTATCTTTTTTTCCAGTAACCCGAACTTGTTCCGCCAAAGTGTTTACATCATATACCAAATCTAAATCTTGAATAACTTGAGTCAAAACCTTTCTACTTTTAGTGATTTCCTGATAAGTAGCAATTAACTTTTGATTAATATTTAAATCATTAGTATTAATCTTTGAAGATTCCTTTTCATCGCTAAAACCTGTTAAAATAATCGAAGCGGAAGATTCATAAATTGGTTTTCGAAAAAAACAATACAAACCACTTATCAAAACCACCGATAAAGTAATAATAGCAATTAAAAAAACTTTAGACAAAAAATAAATTCCTATTTCTCTTAAATTAACTTCTTCTGACATCTTTTTATTTCCCCTTTAAATGACACATATTTTATCACAAATCAATTAAAAGTCAACAAAACATGACAAAAAATCACTTCTTTTATGATTAATTTATGATAATGTCTTAATAGTTAACTTTTGAAAATGTCTCAAATGGAAATACTAGTCACTAGAGGTGACAAAACATGAGAAAGGTAGAATTAAGAATGAATGAACAAGAAAAATATAATGTAATTAAGGAATTAGTGGATCATAACGGAAATAAAAACAGAGCTAGTAAAAAGCTCGGTTTATCTATAAGACAAATTGATCGTCTTATTATCCTTTATAAGGAGAAAGGTAAATCTGGATTTATCCACGGGAATCGTGGAAAATGTCCAACCAAGACGTTAGATAAATCTATCTCCAATGATATTGTACTACTTTATAAAACGAAATATCAAGGCTTTAATTTCAGACATTTTGTAGAATATTTAGAAGAAATGGAAAATATTAAGGTCTCTTACGATTTTGTTTATAAACATTTAACATACTCAGGTATTCTCTCTCCTAAAGCTAGAATGAAAACAAAAAAAGAATTTAAAAAACAACAATTATTAAAAGAGAAAAAAATAGAGAATAAAACAGAAGAAGAAATAGAAATTTTGATTAATCACGAAATTGCTTTAGAAGATGCTCATCCTCGAGGTGAAAAACCTAAATTCTTTGGTGAAGTAATCGAACAAGATGGCTCCATTCATGTATGGTTTGGGGGAATAAAAACTTGTTTGCATTTAGCAATTAATAAGGCTACTTCTACTATTGTTGGGGCTTGGTTGACTATCAAGAAACTCTAAATGGTTATTATCATGTCTTTTATCAAATTCTTACAAATTATGGTATTCCTTATAAGTTTCTTACAGATAACAGAACAGTTTTTAATTATATGTCTTTAAACCCTGATAAAAGAACCAGTGATAAAGATGTTCTTACTCAATATGGTTATGCTTGCAAACAATTAGGCATTGAACTTGAAACCACTTCTGTTTCTCAAGCCAAAGGACTGATTGAAAGAACCAATGGTACTTTTCAATGGAGATTAGTGAACAAACTTAAATTTAATGGCATTACTACCATTGAAGAAGCAAATAAATACTTAACAGAAGTTTTTGTTCCCAAATTTAATAGTAAATTTGCTATGGATTATAAAAAATTTTCTTCTGTTTTTGAAAATCCCCCTTCTACAGAAAAAATAAACTATACTCTGGCTGTTCTCACTCTTAGAAAAATTGATAATGGAAATGCTATTAAATTTAAAAATAAGTACTATCAGCCCTATCTTAATAATGAATTAAAATGTTTTCTTCCTAAAACGGAATGCTTAGTCATCAATGCTTTTAATGGGGATTTACTCGTTTCTATTGATGAGGAAATCTAAGAACTAAGAGAACTTAATAGAAATGCTAAATTTTCAGAAGAATTTGAAGCTATTCCTATTACAAAAGGAAAGCAAAAATATATTCCTCCCATGTCTCATCCTTGGAGAACCACTACTTTCAAAAAGCAATTACAGAAAAGTCATTACAAACATCAATATGCTTAAGTTTCCTATTCTTGTTTGTTAATGACATTAGTTGTAACATTGCAAACAAAAAACGAGAATATTTTCCCGTTTCAGACTGTTGACAAATAGACACAACAGTCTTTTTCTTTGATAAAAAATGTAG
>CAJTUR010000024.1:20007-20811 GCA_910579535.1 uncultured Bacilli bacterium | reverse complement strand
ATTAATTTTATTTAGATTGATTACTTTTAATTTTATTATAATAAGAAGTAATACATACCATAAAATACCAAATAACTAAAGAAATCTCATCATCATCAACATAGGTATCGGGAAGAAATTCATCTATAAGTTCAATAATTTTTTTACCATTTGATTTTGTCAAATAGTATATTTTTAGAATCTTTTGAGCAATTTCTTGGGCTTGAAGAAAATGTTTACAATTTTTTTGTGATTTTATAATTATAATTTCATAAAGAACATTTATTACAGGTGGTTCGTTTTCTATAAGATAGATTTCGTGAATGTATAACCGCATGGCAAGATCTAATATATCTGGAAGATAATAAAGGTATTTTATTTCAATAGTTTCTTTTAGTTTAACACATATATCGTAATAATTTTTATTTTCATCGAAATTTTTCACTTCATCATTAATAACATCTTGTAAATTCAATGCTTGTTTAAATAGTATATTTTTATTAGATAATTCAGTATTAAGATTTATTTTGTTTTTCAAGTAGTTTAATTCAGTTTTAGATAACATTTTTACCACATATACTTTCTATAAAAAAACTTTTAAATACCGCTTTGTCAACGTTTGATGTAAAAAACTTTTCTAAAGAATATAAAAAATTTAATAAATCTTCATTTATTATGGAATCCTCGACGTAATATCTAATAATTTTAAATAAAAAGGAAGATTGATCAAAAATAGTTTTGTCTATTTGATTTTTTTTATCAATAATTGTTTCAATAGATTTATATGCCGCATCATAATCTTCATTTATTATAAAATTATCTAAA
>CAJTUR010000024.1:0-19994 GCA_910579535.1 uncultured Bacilli bacterium | reverse complement strand
TTCTATAAATATATTTTTTGGACTATTAAATATTATTCCCCATATAAATATTTTTTCTATTGGATCTAAAATATTAGAAGAGATTAATAAAATGACATCTTGTAACTCTAGGTTTTCTACTAAAAATGTCAATAAATCTTTTAAAAAATCATTTATATTAGCAGTTTTAGTATAATTATACTTTTTATGATGTATTGCTTGTTTTATATATTTTTTAATCATATTAAATGACCAGTCTATTGCTGTGTCTTTATCGTATTTATACATTTTATTAATTATTTTTGTCATAGAATGGAACTCTATATCGTATTCAAGATTATCTTTTAAATCTAAGTAAAGATTATTTAGGAATTTTTGTTTATCTTTTTTATTTTTTATTTTTTTCATTTGAACCTCCTTATTCCCACGAGCAAACTGTGGGTTTCATAATAAAAAAAATTATTTCTTTTATACTAAATATTAATAGCAATAAATGTAGGTGGATTTTATGAGGGTATCATTAAATGATTATGGATCAGGTTCATTTATAAAGATTATCAGAGAATGGACAGGATTAACGCAAAAAGAGTTTGGTAAAAAGATAGGGCGTAGCGAAAGAACTATTCAAGATTATGAATCTGAAAGAGCCAATTATAATATTAAAACTTTAAAGAAGATTTCAGAAGAATTTAAAATTACAATACTGGCTGAAAAGAAAAATAAATATCATTAATATAAATATAAAATCCACTTTTCATTTAATAAAACAAAAGTAAGCATAAGAATAAAACTATTTGTTCTTTTTTTTCATTTGTAAATTCTCCTTTCTATTTTATACAAAAAATTATATCATATTTTTTTAATAAAAGTTATTTTATTACTCGCTTGGAGCTAGTAAAAACTTATTTCTATTTTTCCTATAATATTTATAGGAGGCTTTTTAGTTATGGCAAGTTCAAATGATTTGTATAAATTAGTCGGCAAGAACTTATCTAAATTGAGAAAAGAGTTCGCAATTGGGACGCAAGAGCAATTATCTAATGATACTGATTTAAGTGCTAGTTTTATTTCTCAAGTAGAAGCTCCTAATGTAGATAAAGGAATATCTTTAGAAACAATTTTTTTGATAAGTCAGCATTACCAAATAGATATTAGAAGATTTTTTGATGACTATGAGAAATTGTTAGACAAATAAAATATTTTTTTAAAATACAATGATAAAAGTTGTATTTTTTTTTTGCCTTTTTTACATAATATGACATTTTTTTATTGTTCACTGTCTTAATATGGAAAACGATAGGAGCTATTGCCATATTATGGATGAATAGGTAGTTTTTTGAATTGTTTTTTATAGGCAATAACTTGAAGGTGATTGCCTATGAAATGGGAAGAATACTATGAAGATGAATTAATCGAAAATATGATAACCGTGTTTGGTTCTAGTTATAGGACTAAATGCGGTTTTTTTTATGTTGTTGATAAGTTTAAAAGCCGAAGTCCACCCAACCATCAATTTGATTTTAAAAAGTTAAATTGATTGGAGGAACAATTAATGGCGAAAATGCCAAAGAGAAATAAAAGTAAGGACAATCCTTATAATTTAATATTTGATGAAAACGAACAAATTTATATGGTTGAATTTGTTGATAACAAGAGAGTTATTCACAAGATTAAAATATCTACTGAAGTTTATAAAGCATTTGATGAATTTGAATTGGAAGATGTTTCGCAAATACATAAGTATCAAAGGCATATTGAACATAATGAGATATATGAAGATAAGTTAAATACGCGAATTATTAACAAGCAACCCAGTATAGATGAATTAGTTGAACAAAAAATTTTAAAAGAAGAATTAAAAGGAGCAATTAATGAACTTCCAAAAATTCAAAAAAATAGATTAATAAAATACTATTTTGAAGATATGACATTTGAGGAAATTGCTAAGGAAGAAAATTGTACTAAAAGGGCTGTTAAATTTAGTGTTGACATTGCTTTAGAAAAGATTTCTAAAAAAATAAAAAAATAGACTACACATTTTTGTTATAAGTGGCTAAACAAGTGAAAGGGTTATTAACTCTTTCACTTGTTCTTTTTAGAACAAAGATCTTTGAAAATTTATTAATTAGTCATTAAATACATTCCTATTTTTTTAAGCACTTTAGTAAGTTCGCTTGTCGATAAAAACTTGACTATAAATATTAGGTTGCTCCTAATAATGCGAGGATGAATAATAGGGATAATGATACTTTCGCATAGCCACAGACTCAATCAATGGGTGCGACTCTGTGAGAACCACAGAGAGGTGCAAGTCCTATGGAACTATTTAGCAAATAGTCGTTTAATGATTTCCCAGTATTAAGGGGATGGAGAGAATATTAATACAAGAATATATATGAATTTAAAATGCCAGTTAAAGTAGTGAAATAGTAATAATTTATATTTTAACGAACTTTATTAAAACTGGTATTTATACATAAAGAAAGGAATTTAAGATGTTAAATAGATATAAAGTTAAATTAATAAAAAAATATGATTTTGAATTAGATGGAACTTCTGAACAAGACATTCGAGAGCAAGTAAATTATATTATTCAAGAAACTCAAATTTTAAAATTACCTGAAGTTAGAAAAAATATAAAAATAAAAATTAAAAAAATATATGAAAGGAAAGAGGAAAATGAAAAACATAGTTAGAGGAGCTTTATTCTATGCAGATTTAGATCCGATAATAGGAAGTGAACAACAAGGAATAAGACCTGTTTTAGTTATTCAAAATGATAGAGGTAACAAATACAGTCCAACTGTTTTAGTAGCTCCAATATCGACCAGAAAAGATAAGTTATTACCTACACATATTCCTGTTAAACAGTTTGATAGATTAAGAAACAATTCGATTATTTTATTAGAACAAATAAGAGTATTAGATAAAACAAGGCTAAAAGGCTATATGGGAATGCTAGATTATGAACAAATGAAAGAGGTAGAAAAAGCAATTTCTATCTCTTTTGCTTTAAATAAAAAATAAATATACAAAATAATTATTTGTACATTGGTAATTATTTTTTTAAACTGGTATCTTTTATACGAAAGAGCCAGTATTGATAAGAAAGGAAAAAAATGAATACTGAAAATAAAAAAGTATATAGCATATCTGAAGTACAAAAACTTTTAGAACTTGGAAGAACAAGAGTGTATAAGTTTTTAGAGGAAGTATATAAAAGTCAGGAACCCTTTAGAGTAATTAAAATTGGAAAATTATATCGTATTCCAAAAGATTCCTTTGATCAGTGGCTCAATAATAATTGAAAGGAGTTTTAACTATGTCAAAAGGAGAAATAAGAAAAGGAAAAAGTGGAGTAGCATTTTTTGAATATACTTCATGGTGTCATAGATATAAGGTTCTTGAGAAAAATGGAAAAGTAAAATATCTAAAATTAAAAGGTTTTAAAACAGAAGAAGACGCAGTTCAAAGTTATCGTAAGTACGAGAAAGAATTTGAAGAAGCCCAAAGAGAATTTTACATTACTGTTGATAAGGAAATAATGTTTAAAGATTATTTGATTTATTGGTTTGAACATATTTATTCAGAAAGAGCATCTTCTAATACTATAATCGTTGGTTCATATATCATTTATGATTTGATAATTCCTAATATTGAATACGATTTAAAAATTGGAATGGTAACAACTGATTATTTAGATGAAATAATTGAGAAAGTAAGCAAAATGACTGAATCAGGTGGTTACTCTTCAAGAAATATAATTATTATGACTATGAAAGATGCAGTTACAGGGGGATATATAAATTATAATCCCGCATTAAACACAAAACTTTACAGAAGACCAAAACCTAAAATTAGGGTATTAAGTGAAAATCAAATAAAAAGATTGTTAGAAGAAGCAAAGAAAACGAATTGGTATTTAGAAATATTATTAGGTTTATTTGTAGGACTTCGTAAAGGAGAAATACTAGGTTTAAAATCTATAGACTTTAATCAAGAAAATAAAACTGTTAGAATAGAAAGACAAATTGTTAGAGAAGGAGAACTTAAAGAAAAAAGTAGTCAATTATTAAACTATCGTTTAGTTGAAAAAAATCCAAAAACTGAAAACAGTATTCGTTGCTTAAAAGTTCCAGATTTAATAATGGAAGAATTAGAGAAACGAAAAATAGTAATTAATAATAATAAGATAAGTCTAGGAAATGAATATGAGGAACATGATTATATAAGTTGTCAAGTTGATGGTAAATGCCATTGTTTAAATGCCATGAATTCAGTATTAACAAAATTGTGTAGTAAGTTAAGCTTACCTCATATATCAGTCCATGGTCTTAGACACATGTGTGCAACAATATTATTAGAAGAAGGAGTAACATTACCTAAAATTTCCGCTATGTTAGGACATACATCCATTCATACTACTTTTGAATATTATTGTGAAGTTATGGATGAAAAAGAAAAGATACTTTCTTTTATGAATGATTTATTTGCTATTGAAGATGGTGTTGAATATGTTAAATGATGAATTATTTGCAAAAACATATATAGACTATAAGTTATATAACGTTATTAAATTAAAAGATAAATATGGTTTTAGATTAAAATTGTTTTTTAATGACAATTCAGAAGATATGATACAAATAGGAGGATTTGTAAAGAAAAAAGAGGCAACTACAGAAAGAGATAAAGTTGCTTCACAACTTATTAATCATACATTTGTAGTACAACCGAAGATTAAGTTTGAGATTTATATAAGGTATTGGCTGGATAAAGAAATAAAACCTAAAAAGTACAATACTTATATCTCTTATAGAAATGTTATTGAAAATTATGCTATTCCATTTTTAGGAAATCTAAATTTAATACAGATTAATATGGGACATATTCAAAAATTTTATAATGACGTTGCTAATAAACATAAATCTGTGGCAAGATTAGCAAAAACAATTATAGGAACAGCAATGAAATATGCCAAAGATAAGAACTTAATAGAAGTGAATCCAACAACTAATGTCACTTTGCCTAAAACGGTTGAGAGAAAAGAATACAAAACAATTGTTATTAAGGAAGAGCAAGTATTAAATGTAGAGCAAATAAAAACTCTAATAGATGCGAGTAAGTCTACTCCAATTTATTTACAAGTATTATTTGCAGTTTTAATGGGATTAAGAAAACAAGAAATTAATGGTTTAAAGTATACCGATGTTGACTTTGTTAATAGAAAATTATATTTAAGGGTACAATTAGGAAGAAAAACATCTGATACGATTGATGATTGTCCTAGAAAGATGCTGACTAAACAAGAAATTAAACTAAAATCTTATCATAGTGAAAGAGTATTAGATATTCCAGATATGGTATTTGAAGCGATATTAAATGAAAAACAAAAGTATGAACGAAATAGAAATAGAAGAATAAATGATAAACATAACCCATTTTATGATCATAAATATATTTGCTGTTCTACTTACGGAAAGCCAAGAAGTAAAGACTTTCATAGAAGGTACTATTTAAAGTTATTAAAAGAAAACAATTTGCCTAATATTGGTTTTCATGATTTAAGACACACCTATGCCACACTATTATTAATTAATAATTATGATTTAAAGGCAGTTTCAGAGTTATTAGGTCATGCTTCTACCATTATTACATCTAATATTTACTTTGATAAAAATAGATTAGTAATTGATTGTACAAGCGAATTAAATAGTTATATTGATAGGGTTAAACCAAAAGAAATATTAAACGATTTATTGAATCCAATAGAGGAAAATTTGGACACGAATTTGATGATTGGTAGATATGTATAATAAGATACGAAATGGATTAAAATAATCACAAGGAAGCAAAACATGTTTCCTTGTTTTGCTTTAAAATAAGTGCTAAAATAGGTTATTAGAAATCGACTTGTATCTTTTAGTGTTATTTAGTATCATTTAGTAAATTTGTGGCCGACATTCGTGTCCTAGCAAAAAAGTCAGATTTTGAAGCACTAAAAATTAGTCAGGACACGAATTTTTGAATTTTGGACACGAATATTCTGGCTGACTGTAGTCGTAACAAGGAGGGCAAAATGTTTAAATTAGTATCAAAATATGAACCAAGTGGAGATCAGCCACAGGCTATTGAAAAGTTAGTTGAAGGAATACAAAAAGGCAAGAAAGAACAGGTTTTACTGGGGGCTACAGGAACTGGTAAGACTTTTACAATTGCCAATGTGATAGCAAGAACGAACAAACCAACCCTCGTTTTGGCACACAATAAAACCCTTGCTGGACAACTTTACGCGGAACTCAAGGAGGTCTTCCCTGAGAATCATGTAGAGTATTTTGTATCATACTACGATTATTACCAACCTGAAGCCTATGTACCTTCAAGCGATACCTATATAGAAAAAGATTCTTCTATAAACGATGAAATCGATGAACTTCGTCATGCAGCCACTTCTTCTTTAATTAATAATCAAGACACAATTGTAGTATCAAGTGTTTCCTGTATTTATGGTATCGGAGAAAAAGAAGAATACATAAATAAAATGTTAATACTAACCATTGGAGACACCATTAAAAGAAACGATGTCATTAATAAACTAGTAGACATGACTTACGAAAGAAGTGATTTAGATTTTCATAGAGGAACCTTTCGTGTAAGAGGCGACATCATTGATATCATTCCTGTTAATGAGCATGCTAATGGAATAAGAATAGAACTTTTTGGAGATGAAGTAGACAAAATTTATAGTTTCGATCCAGTAACTGGTGCCATTATTCAAAATAAAAAAAGCATTACGATTTCTCCCGCAAGCCATTTCGTTACAAGTGATGAAAAAATGGAAAAAGCCATAAAAAGAATTGAAAGTGAATTGGAAATTCGATTAGAAGAATTAAAAAGTCAGAACAAATTACTTGAAGAGCAAAGATTAAGGGAAAGAACATTGTACGATTTAGAAATGTTAAAAGAAACAGGCTTTTGTTCTGGAGTTGAAAACTATTCTAGACATCTAGCCTTACGAGAAGAAGGGGAAACACCCACTTGTTTAATCGATTTCTTTCCTAAAGATTTTTTACTTGTAGTTGATGAATCACATGTAACGCTTCCACAAGTACGAGGCATGTATAATGGCGACAGAATGCGAAAACAAACACTGGTTGATTATGGATTTCGTCTTCCAAGTGCTCTAGACAATCGTCCTTTAAAATACGAAGAATTTGAAGATAAAATTAATCAAGCCATTTACGTGTCCGCTACGCCAGGAGATTATGAATTAGAAAAAACGAACCATGAAACCGTAGAACAAATCATTCGTCCAACAGGACTACTTGACCCTTTAATTGAAATTCGTCCGACAGAAGGTCAAATAGATGACATCATTAATGAAATAAACAAAAGAAAAGAAAAGAATGAGCGTGTTTTAATAACGACACTGACTATAAGAATGAGTGAAGAGCTAACCAATTATTTAAAAGAAATGAATATAAAAGTAGCTTATCTACACAGCGAAATTAAAACGCTTGAAAGGCTTAAAATCATTAATGAACTACGAATGGGTGTTTACGATTGTGTCGTGGGAATTAACCTGTTAAGAGAAGGATTGGACATACCAGAAGTCAGTCTTATTTGCATATTAGATGCCGATAAACAAGGTTTTTTAAGAAGTAGTAGAAGTTTAATTCAAACCATTGGAAGAGCAGCAAGAAACAGTAATGGAGAAGTCATTATGTATGCCGATACCTTAAGTGAAGCGATGGACATGGCCATAAAAGAAACCGAAAGAAGAAGAAAGATTCAAGAACAATATAATAAAGAACACAATATCACACCAAAAACCATTCAAAAAGAAATTAAAGAAGTGGTAACCAATATTGCTGATGACAAAGCGTCAAAAAACAAAGAAAAAATGAGCAAAAAAGAAAAAGAGAATCTCATGCTAAAAATAGAAATGGAAATGAAAGACGCCGCTAAAAATCTTGACTTTGAAAGAGCGATGGAATTACGCAATATTTTATTTGAAATGAAAAGTGAATAAGTGCGCCTTTTTCTTTTTAAATTTAAGTAGAAATAAAATTTAGATGAAAATTTGTTAATAGTAAAATGCAAAAAAAATTAAGATAAATATTTTTTCTTGTGTTTTTATTTTTTTAGTGACAATATAAATATATAATTCCCTTTGAAATACAATTAGAGTGTTGATTTTTATCTTATATTCAAAATAGTCATTCCAATATTCAACTCCAAATAGCCTTAGCAATATCTTTTAATTTATAATTTTGTTTTAATAATTCTTATTAAATAAATTTTCTATTTTTAATAGTTAATCAATCTTCTTTCATTGGTTTTACTCTTTTCTAATTACCTATAAGAAAACAATTAATAAGAATAGATTAAAAACTGTTAAAGAATTTAATGAAATTCATAAAATTTAAGTATTAAGAAATATCAAAGTCGTTTTATTTTGAAATTCAATTAAACTTGTGTTATACTTTGAGTATATTTTATATGACAACAATAAGATTATATTTATATATTTAGTTATAAGGAGTAGTAGTATTTTTATGGAAGGTATTAAAAAAAAGCCATTAAAAATTTTCAAATTCAAAAAAAGAAAAGTATTTTTATAATCATATTCATAATAATTCTAATAGTTATTGTTTTAAAGAGGCTTGTGTTTCAAAATAGAGAAGGTAAGATAACAATAAATGTAAAAAGTTCATTGGAGGATATTGTAGAAAAAAGTGCTCTTGAAAAAATTACTCGATAAATGTAAATCCCAATTATGAATAGATAATTTTATTTTGCCTATTATATTAAATATCGTTTATCAAAAATAAATAAATTATGTTCTTGATAATTTTTTCATATACTTGTACTTATTATTAATTTTTAAGGTGATTTATAATAAAATGAAATTTATAAAAATTTAGGTACTTAAAAATTACAATTAATTTATATGTTTAAGTAATAATAAAAAACGTAAAATATTGTATTTTTATTAATTTGTGATATACTAACAAAAGTTAAAAAAGGAGTGAGTTTATATGGAAAAGACCTATATTTTTGGTCATCAAAAACCAGACACGGATAGTGTGTGTGCAAGTATTAGTTTATCTTATTTAAAAAATCAATTAGGCTTTAATACCGAACCTAAAGTTCTAGGGCACATAAATAACGAATCAAAGTACGTTTTAAAATATTTTAATGTTAAAGAACCAGAATTTTTAAACGATGTTAAAGTTCAAATTAAAAATATGAAATTTAGTAAAGACGCTATTTTATCATCACACGCTTCTATAAATGATGCCTTTAATCTAATGCACGAAAGTGAAGAAACAGGTATTTGTATAATAGACGAAAACAACAAATTAGAAGGTTTATTTACGCTTAAAGAACTAGCTAAACAATTAGTAGGTGGCAATAAAGACATTTTAAAAACCAATATTGATAATATTGCTAAAGTATTAAATGGAGACATATTCTTAAAATACGATGAAGAAATAGAAGGGAAAATATTAGTAGCTTCATTTCAAAGTAAAACCATCATAGATAAAATAGAATTTGATAACGATACTATCCTAATCGTCGGCGACCGTTATAAAGTATTAGAACACGCAGTTGAAAAAAAAGTGAAATTAATCATCTTAACGGGTGACCACAATTTACCTTTGGACTTACTAAAAAAAGCCGAAGAAAACAAAATAAATATTGTTTGTACGCATTTAGACACCTACCATACTTCTAATCAATTAATACTATCAAAC
Source organism: uncultured Bacilli bacterium (assembly GCA_910579535.1). GTDB lineage: Bacteria > Bacillota_I > Bacilli_A > RF39 > UBA660 > MGBC108787. Next base: position 10,257 of record CAJTUR010000024.1, on the reverse strand, counting down.
TATATTTGTGATGTTTTAAAAGAAAAAAAGCCAACAACAATCGATATCAATAGTTATCGTAACGATTTTTTAACATTAAGTGAATCACAAGGGTATACCAATTACCCCGTCGTTACTAAAAATAACATATGTTTAGGGTTATTAAAAACAAGTGATGTTAATCAATATCAAAAATTACACGTTATCTTAGTGGATCATAATGGTTTTAGTCAAAGTGTCTTAGGCATAGAAGAAGCCATCATCGATGAAATTATTGACCACCATAACTTATTAAACATTGGGACACCACAACCTATTAATTTCAGAAGTATGCCGGTTGGATGTACTTGTACAATCATTTATCATTTATATAAAGAAAATGATGTAAAAATCCCTAAAGATATGGCTGGCTTAATGTTATCAGCGATTCTATCCGATACTCTTTTACTAAAATCCGTTACCACTACGGATTTAGATAGAAAAGTAGTTGAGGAACTTGCCAACATTGCAGAAGTTGACATCCAAAAATACGGTCACGATATGGTAAAAGCTGGTTTCTCTATTAAAGGCAAAAAAGCTGAAGAACTACTTGAAGAAGACATAAAAACATTCCGTGTAAAAGATAAATTTGTAGGCATTAGTCAAATATTTACCATGGATTACGACGATATCAAGGCCGATATGGAAAACTTTATTAACAAAATAGACGACTTAGCAAGTTCTAAATTTGATATGGTAATTACTTTAATTACCGATATTGAAAAAAATGGTTCCTACATCTTTTATGACCGCAAAAGTGAAAACGTTGTAAGAGCTGTATTAAACAATGAAACCTTTAAGCAAGGGGATTACATTCAAGACTTATTATCTCGTAAGAAACAATTAGTACCAAATGTAATGGAAGTTTTAGAAAGATAATTTTTAAAATTCTAGTTGCTCTTTATTGCAAATTAAAATTTCTTATGCTATTATGGTAGTAGTTTAAGAATAAAAGGAGTGACTAGTATGGAAAACGATATTACTAGAAAAATAGATACGTTAGTTGAAATGTCAGAGTCTACTTTGAACGTAGATACTGCTAACGCGGAATTACAAGAAATTGATAGTCGTGTTATTTTTCTAAATACCGAATCGGATTTATTAAATGAAGAAGGAAAAAAAGAAAAATATTTTAAAGCCAGTGAAAAACAAGTTGATGAAAATATTAAAGTAAGTTTAGAAGCTAAAATAAAAAAACAAGAAAGAGCCATTCAGAATCTTCAAAAAGAAATTGATAATATAGTAGATGAAGAAATAATGCTTCATAATATTATAACAAAACTCCAAAACAGTATTGGTTCAAGTAACGAATACATAGGCATTTTAAATGATCGTTATTCAGCTATTAGTGATTCAGAAAATAAAACTTATTATCAAAAATTACTTCAAGATGAAAATCAAAAATTAGAAGATTTAATTGCTTCTCTTCATTTAAAAGAAGAAGAACATAATAATGTTTTAGAAAATTTAAATACTTTAAATAGCGATATGGAAGAAATGCAAGAAAAACTAGAAAATGAAAAAGCAAGGCTAGCTGAAACCAAAGCCAATCTTTTAAATCCATTATCGTATATTAATGAAGAAATGAAAAAAATCGATGAAGATCGAAAAAACGAAATAAAAAAAGAATTAAAAAGTTTAGAAAAAAGAAGAGAAGAAATTCTTAATGATCCAGTTATGATTGCTAATGAAGTAAAAACTTTAATTTTAGAAGATGAAAGAGAAAAGGCTTTAGCAAAAATTAAAGAATTAGTTTCCATTGCCAAATCTAAACCTTTTATGGATATTCCTAATGGAGCTGAATTAGCTGCTTTACTAAAAGACGAAGAAGAAAGTGCTATTTTAGCAAGAGATGAATTTGCTGGATTTATAGATACCAAAAATTACATGGATCAAGATAATAAAGTTATTGAAGAAAGAATAAATTATTTAGATTTAGAAATCAATGGTTTAGAAGAAAAAATTCGTATGGCAAAAGAAGAAATTAAAAAGATAGATACCATTGAAATTCAACAGTTAAATGAACGTTTAGAGAATACTTTAGAAGTGGAAGCTGAATTAGAAAATGATTTAAAAAATTATCAAATCATTATGGAAAGCGAACAAGAAGATAAAACCCCAAAAAGAAGAGCTATCTTAGCAGCAGCGTTTAATACCAAACAAAATGAATTAGCAAATGTGTTAAACCTTGTGAATCATTATAAATATGATCAAAAGATTTTAATTGGAAAAGCTTATAAATTGGAAGCCATAGATATAAAAAAATATGAAGAAGAAATTTTTGCGCGTCAAGAAGAAATTCTTGAAATGACAGCTTTACTAAAAAATACGAATAAAGTTAAAGATGTGTTAGCTATAGAAAATGATAAAAAGAAATTAAAAGAATTAGATGACGCTGTAAAAGACATTAAACATCGTGCAAAATACAGTCAAACGCCAAGTGAAATCTATGATGAAATAGAAATCTATTTAGGAAGTATGGGACTTGATTTATCTTTTGGAAGTGAGGAAGATGAACTGAGTGAAATGAACTACACCATGATCGATGATTTTGAAGACGATGAATCTTTTGAAGAACCATCAGATAATGATTTAGATGTTTCAAACTTTGTTGTAGATGATTCGAGTGAATTAGATGTGGCTTCTTTCTCATTTGAAGAAGCAAACGTTGATTTAGATGAAATCGTAATGGATTTACCAATTGAAGAAAAAACAGGTGAAAGATTACAAGTGATTAATATAGAAAACTTAGAAGAAAACATCGATGATTCTTTTATAATCGGTTCTTATGATGAGGTGGCTTAATGGGATTAGAAATCAATACAATCATTACTTTAGAAAATAACGAGAAGTACCAAATAATAAATGAAAATTTATATAATGGTAAAAAATACTTTCTAGCCAATAATATAAATAGCAATACTGAAACTATTTTTGAAGAAGAGTTAGAAGGTTTAGATATTTATGTAAGAGAAGTACTAGATAAAGAAATGTATGGTTCAATAATTGGTTTATTAAAATAAAGGTTTTTACATAAATTATTTTTAGGAGGGTTTTAAATGAAATACGAAACGAATTCAAAGAAGATACAAGAAGGTCAAATTTTTGTGGCGATCTCAGGAAATACTGTAGATGGCCATAATTACGTTAATGAAGCTGTTAAAAAGGGTGCCATTGAAATCATTGCTGAAAAAGATGTAGAAACATCTGTCCCAATAAAAATTGTGCCTAATACAGAAGAATATTTAAAAGAACGCTTAATTGAAGAATACAGTGACAGTTTAAAAGATTTAAAATTAATTGGCATCACTGGCACAAATGGAAAAACAACGACTTGTTATTTAGTCTATCAAATGTTAAATAAATTAGGTTTAAAAACAGCCTATATTGGAACAATTGGTTATGGGGTAGAAGGAAACTTAACAGAACTATCCAATACTACACCCGATATATTAACACTTTATAATCTTTTATTCGATGCTAAAGAAAAAGGATGCAAAATAGTGGTAATGGAAGTAAGTTCACACGCTTTATCCTTTAATCGAATTGCGGGTTTAGAATTTGAAATGGGAGCTTTTACGAACCTGACAGAGGATCATTTAGATTTTTATAAAACCATGGAAAATTACTTAAACGCTAAATTAATGTTTTTAGATTCCCTAAAACCACAAGGTAAATTTTTAGTCAACAATGACGATGATTACGCCCACTTTTTTAAAGAAAAAGGTCAAGATAAAATTATCACTTTAGGAATAAAAGAAGAAAGTGATATGAAAATTTCAAATATAGAAATGCATCCCAATTATACTAGTTTTAAGTTAAATGGTAATGAAATGTCGATTAATCTAATCAGTCGTTTTAACGTATATAATTATGTCATGGCTTTTACTATTGTTAAAAATTTGGGATTTAATGAAAAAGAAATTACAAATTTATCTAAAACCATTCACCCACCAAAAGGAAGATGTGAAACGTATAAGGTGAAAAATGGTTTTGCTGTTGTCGATTACGCGCATACTCCCGATGCTGTTGATAAAGTGATTAGTGCTTATAGATGTTTAGCTACTTCTAAAATAATTACTATTGTAGGTTGCGGTGGAGACAGAGACCCATTAAAAAGACCAATAATGGGACAAATTGCTTCTGAAAAAAGCGATTACGTCATTTTTTCAAACGATAATCCTAGAACAGAAGACCCTAATAAAATAATGAAAGATATTTTAAAAGGAGTAAAAAAAGAGAATTATGAAGTTGTTTTAGATAGACATGAAGCAATTATAAAAGCATTAGACAAAATAGAAGAAAACGATATTGTACTAATTTTAGGAAAAGGTCATGAAGATTATCAAATTCTTGGTCGAGAAAAAATTCATTTTGATGACAGTGAAGAAATCCATAACTATTGTGAAAAATTAAAAGAGACGTTCTAAAAAAACGTTTTTTAAATTTATAACCAAAGGCGCATATAATTATAACCACCAGTTTGAAATAATAGAACTGGTGATTTAAAATGAAAACTGAAATAATAATTCATGACGATTACTTTTATTATGAAATAGTAAGAAAAAATATAAAAAAAAATCGAAAGAAGGCCCATTTAACTCAACAAGAATTAGCTGACAAAAGTGGCTTATCCATGCACTATATTTCACAAATTGAAAGTGAAAAAACAATTAAATATTTTACATTATCAGTAATTGGTCGTATTGCCGACGTACTAGAAATAGATATAAGAGAATTGTTTTCTCCAATCGATTAAAAAAATTGCTTAAAAAAACAACTTATGTTATAGTATACTTAATTAAAAAATTATTTTAATTGTTGGAGAGTGAGTGTAATTATATGAAAAACGAAAAAAAGAAAAGTGAGGGAGAATTAAATTTTTTTGAGTATATTCTTAGAGCTTTTGTAAAACCATTTGAAGAATTTAAAAAAACAGAAAAAAATTTCAGTGACCAAAAAAACACACTTATTTTGGGAGGAATCGTTGTTGCTATTTTAACAGCATTAAAGTTAATTGGTACAATAATAAATACTGTTCGTGTCACTTCTATTTTAGGAGGAACTAAATGGGTATTTGAAAACATTAAAAATATTAACTTTATAAAAACAATAGGAGGAAGTGCTATTACTTATGCACTAATAATCTTAGCGATAGCTGGAGTATATTATTTAGCAAGCTTAGTTATAAAAAAAGAAACCAATTTCTTTAAACTTATGGGGGCATCTATTACCGCTTTTATACCAATGGCTGTTTCTACGACTCTATTATCAACCCTCTTAAGCATGATAAGTATAAAACTAGGAGTAGCAGTAGTAATAATTGGTTTTATTTATTCTTTATTAATTTTAATAGAATTAATCAACTATTTAATACCAATTGAAAATCAAAATACAAAAATTTATTTTCATTTAACATGCTTATCCCTTCTCTTTTTAACAGGAGCTTTTATAGGCTATAAAATGATAGTAGGATCTGTAACCAGTGGAATAGGGTCTTTCTATAACTAAACATAAAAAAGAAATAAGATTCGTAAAATGTAAATAGGACGAGTCTTTTTTTTATTTAAGTAGAAAATCATTTAAAACTTTGCTATAATTTGAATAGTATAAAAGGAGTGTTGAAAAATGTCTTTACAAGCCATGTGGTCTTTAGCAACAAAAATATTAGATATTTGTATCGTTTGGTTACTTTTTTATTACATTCTAAAAAATATTCGTAATAATGTAAAAATGATTTTAATCGTTAAAGGCGTTATTTTAGTATTATGTATTGAAATCATAAGTAAAATATTTAATTTATATACGGTTGGAATCATACTAGAGTATATATTAGAATGGGGCCCCTTAGCCATCATCATTATTTTTCAGCCTGAAATTCGTAGTGTTTTAGAAAGCATTGGGCGTACTCAGTTATTAGGTCGACATAAGACCTTGACCGTTGATGAAAGAGAAAAAATGGTTTGTGAAATCATGGAAGCAGTCGAATACTTAAAGAAAAATCGTATTGGAGCATTAATGGTCATTGAACGTGACATTTCTTTACAAGAATACATTGAACCAGCCACCAAAATTTATGCTGATGTGTCAAATGAATTATTATGTAATTTATTTTTTCCAAACTCTCCACTACACGATGGAGGAATCATTATTCAAGGAAATCGGATCACTTGTGCTGGAAGCGTCTTCAAAACCAGTATGGATCCAAATATTAATAAAAAATTAGGAACAAGACATAGAGCGGCTTTAGGAATCGCTGAAGAAAGCGATGCCCTAGCGTTAGTCATATCAGAGGAAACAGGTAGAATCAGTATCGCTTGTGACGGCGACTTAAACTATAATTTGTCCTTAGATGAATTTCGTTTAAGACTTATTGAAGAATTAAAACCAAAAACAGAAGTCTTCTATGAAGCTGATTTAGATGAAGAAGAAGGAGATGAAGGGGATGACTAAGAGAAAAAAACAAAAAGAAGCCTTAATCGTTCGCTTTTTTAAAGGAATTTACCATAAAATAGATAAATTATTAATTACCCCAATTAGTAGAACCATCTTTATAATTTCAGATAAATTAAAAAACAATTCCAATCGAATTGAAAAAATATTAAATCGACCACATATATTACTCTACTTATCTTTAATATTTGCGGTGGGAATGTTTTTCTTAGTGGATAAACAAGTGATCAATTTAGTACAAAATGAAGCTGAAATTATATCTAATCAACCCGTAAACGTTTTATACAACAAAGAAGCTTATGTGGTAGAAGGATTAGTTGAAAATGTGGATATTATTTTAACTGGGAATAAAAGTGCAATCTATTTAGCAAAGCAATTAAAAGATCATGAAGTGGTATTAGATTTAAGTGATTATGAACCAAGTGATACACCTTATCGTGTCAAACTGTCTTATAATCAATCCGTAGATTCCATTAATTACAAATTAGATCCAACTTATGTGACCGTAACCATTAAAAAGAAAGTAAGTGAAAAATCATCTATTTCTTATCAATTATTAAATGAAGAAAAATTAAATGAAAAATTAAGTGTTGGGAACGTTGAACTTTCAAAAAGTGAAGTAGTCGTAAAAGGTTCAAAAGATAACCTAGAGCGTATTGCAGCTGTAAAAGCATTAGTTGATGTAAGCAACAAAGATTACAATGAAGCAGGCACTTTCGAAACCGATAACATTCCTCTTGCAGCTTACGACTCAAATGGAGACTTAATAAAAGAGGTAGAAATGGTGCCAAGTACTGTATCAGCAACGGTAAAACTAGATACATATAAAGCTACCGTTCCATTAAAAGTCTTCACAAGTGGAAACTTAGTAACCGGTAAAGCGATTGAAGCAATTACAATCAATGGACAGGAAAACTTTACGGTTGATATCTATGGAGAAAAAAGCGTCATCGATAACATCGGCTATGTACCAATTACAATTGATATCGACGGATTAGGAAACAACAACAATTCTAAATCATTTAACATCCCAATTCCAAAACCAAATGGTGTCAGGTATGTCAGTGAAAAAAATATTAAAATTAATGTGACCTTTGCCGATGAAAAACAAAAAACTTTGAACGTATCAGTGATTTCAAGTAAAAATTTAAATAGTAATCTTCAAGTAAATTTAGCTGAAGAAAACTCCATAGCCGTTCAAGTAAAAGGTGTAGAATCTATTATTAATAATATTACAGAAGAAAACATTTCAACCTATGTAGACCTATCTGGATACAGTGTAGGAGATTATGAAGTGGATTTGAAAATTGATAACGACGATCCAAGAGTCAGCTACATTGTCACAAGCAAAGTAAAAATAAAAATAACAGAAAAACAATAAAAAACATGTTTCGAAAGAAATGTGTTTTTTTTGACAAATTATCTAAAAATTATTCATTTTAAATTGACAAAGTGGGGGGGGGGTTGTATATTTATTTTAGGAAGTGAGGAGTTTATATTATGGCTAAATTTTGTCAAAATTGTGGAAAAGAAATAACAGGAAACGAAAGTGTGTGTTCTGATTGTGGTGCAAACGTAAATGGGACTTCAAACTCTAACAACAACGGTACACCTATTCTACAAAAAAGAGAAATTGTAGTATCCATTATTTTATCTATAGTCACTTGTGGTCTTTATGGATTATACTGGGTGATTTGCATGAACAACGATGCCAATAAAGTAAGTGGAGAAAACACACCAACTGGAGGAGTAGTGATTTTATTAACTCTAGTAACCTGTGGCATTTATTTCATTTATTGGAATTATAAAATGGGTAAAAAAATGGAAATAGCTGGAAAAACCCACAATAAAGATATTGCTGATAATTCCATTCTTTATTTATTATTAGCTATCTTTGGTTTATCCATTGTAAATTACTGTTTAATTCAAACAGACTTAAACAAATTTGCAGACTAATAAGAAAAAAATAATATCTAGGAGTATTGGAATACTTTTAATACTCATTGGGTATTTTTTTTTAAATCGCATAGCTTCCATTTATATCCCCTGTTTATTCCATGAAATAACAGGTTTACATTGTCCAGGATGTGGCGTTACAAGAATGTTTCATTCCTTACTAAAATTAGAAATTTATCAAGCTTTTCGTTACAATCCTTTCCTTTTTTGTCTTCTTAATTTTTATTTAATTTATAAACTCCTTTCTTATATTTATTATAAAAAAACAAATAAAAAAATAAGTCTTCCTTCATGGATTTATTATATTCTAATAATCCTGTTACTTATTTTTGGCCTTTTACGCAACCTTCCTTTTTTTGATTGGTTGGCGCCTACTTTTATAAAATAAAATAAACGTCACGAAATGACGTTTATTTTCTATCTGGATCATGGGTAATATGATCAAATAGTAAACCTATATTAATCAAACCACATATTCCAACTAAGCTATAAACAATTCTTGAAAGAGTCGTGTTGTCTTGAAATAAGGCTTCAACAAGATTAAAATCGAAAAATCCGATTAATCCCCAGTTTATAGCGCCAATAATTGTAAATATTAAACATACTTTTTGTACGCTTTCCATTTTTATCACTCACCTTTATTTTTATTATGAACGTTTTTCTAAATCTTATTCATATTTTAATAAAAGAAAAATATAGTTAAATAGAAAAGGAAAGTGGTTAAGTGAAAAAAATTAGTATATTATTGGTAATTTTACTAATAGCAACATGTGGTTGTGGTAAAGTAGATGTTGGTAAAGTAAAAGAAGATTTTGAATCAAAAGTCACCAAAACAAAATCTTATCAATTAAATGGAACAATGGAAATAATAAATAATGAAGATAAATTTTTATATACCGTAGAAGCATCTTTCTTAAAAGACGACTTTTATAAAGTACGTTTAGTCAATCAAACAAATAATCATGAACAAATTATCTTAAAGAATGAAGAAGGTGTTTATGTTGTCACTCCTAAATTAAATAAAAGTTTCAAATTTCAAAGTGAGTGGCCTAATAATTCAAGTCAATCCTATTTATTAGCATCTTTATTACAAGATATAAAAAATGACAACAACAGTAGCTTAGAAGAAGATGACAACAACTATATCATTAAAACATCAGTCAATTATCCCAACAATAGTGAACTTGTCTATGAAAAAATTTATTTTGACAAGGAAGTAAACTTACAAAGAGTAGAAGTTTATAACAACGATGATTCCTTAAAAATTAAGGTTAATGTTAAATCATTAGATTTAAAAGCTGGATTAGAAAAAGAAGACTTTGTTTTAGAAGATTTAGTTAATAATTGTGATGAAGAAAGCTGTAAAATAGAAGAAAAAACAGGTTCATTAGACGAAGCAATTTATCCACTGTATATACCAAGTGAAACATATCTTACAAGCAAAGATGTCTTAGATACAGATAAAGGTGAAAGAGTCATTTTAACCTATAGTGGTAATAAGAATTTTGTCTTAGTAGAAGAAATCGCTTCCTCTAGTAAAGATTTTGAAATTATCCCAGTTTACGGTGATCCATTACTTTTAAATGATTCAGTAGCTGCTTTGCAATCAAATTCTCTTTACTGGACAAGTAACAATGTAGAATATTATTTAGCTGGAAATGACTTATCTAATGAAGAGCTATTATCCATCGCAACCTCACTAACAAATGCTGATATTGTAACAAGTGGCACAATAGAAAAATAGAGATTTCTATTTTTTTATTGTTAAAAAATGGTAAGTGATATATAATTGAATTACAAATAAGGTAAAACACTTTATTTGGTTATAGA
>CAJTUR010000023.1 GCA_910579535.1 uncultured Bacilli bacterium | reverse complement strand
TACTTTGATATATCAATACCAACATAATATATCATTAAGTAACACCTCCTTAAATTAGTTTGTATGCACTGAATTTGTTTGACACAGAACTTCTAATTATGTAATCACGTAATTTAATAAAACATCGATTAGTAAAAAACTAATGTGTTAACTAACTAATTAACAATAAAATTAAAAATCTGTGGTTTGAGTCATCTCCAACCAGTCCATATAATGGCTGTAAAAAAATAGGAACAAATCCACAGTGCGAAATTTATTTTACTTCTAGAAGTAAAATAAATCAAAAAATATAAATAGAAAGGGATCAATCAAATAGATTAATATTTCTATTAAGATTGATTATACGTGAAAAGAATGCTTATGGGAGAAGTAGCAACTGGAGGAATGACAGCTGCACAAGCAACATCATTAACAACTAGTTTACAAACATTTGGTAGCACTTTATTGGATAATTTTATTCAATTAGTGCCAGCCTTAGCCGTCTTAGCCGCTATTGGGTTTGTAATTGCACTAGTTCGTAAGAAAGTAAGAAGCTAGTAAGCTTCTTATTTTTAATAAAAAAAGAAAGGAGAAAAAACTATGTTTGAAATTGTTGAAATATTGTTAGAACAATTCTTATCATACCTACCAACATGGTCATGCGTGTTTATAGTATTAGGAATAGCGGGAGCGATTGTTTTTAAAAAATTATGATATATGTTCCCGATACAAGTTATGCTTGCTACGTTGTTCAAAACGATACAACCCTACGCGCCTATAAAACAAAGCCCTATAATCCAGGATATGGCAACACAATTAATATTGACTATCGTGACTATTATTATACCGGTAATTATTTATATCAAGATGGAACCCAACAATTTGGGAACTATTCACAAATACCTGTATGTCTTGACAATTCTGTTCTTACTAATAATTTTTATTATCGCAATGACTTTGACCGTATATTAATTATCTTTTTTATAATTGTATTCTTTGTCTTTTTTACACTTAAGAAATTTATACGAGTATTCTTTCATGGTTTTAGGGAGTGTTAGTCATGAAAAAAGAAATGTTAAAAGAATTTATATGTGCTTTAGTTTTGTTCTTAATCGTATGTCCATTTTATGTTAATGCTTTACCAACTGGAGAGAATTACAGTGAATCAGCTACCAAAAAATATGAATTAGGTCGTTTTTATTGGAATAGTGGTTCAATGGCTTTATATGGCCATAATGGTACAGGTAATAGCATTTATGACCCCCAATTACAACGTTTTAGAAATGGAACATATTCTTTATACACCTATGGTGTAGACCAGAATTCTAGTCGTTCAGGAAATTATACAATAGGTTTCAATTTTAATTACTCTTTTGAACCAACTCACACTTATGAAGCCTACATAAACATAGTAACCGCTACAAGTGAATTCAATTACTATTTTGCAAGCGTTTCATCGTTACATGAAGCGGATATTTTGAATATAGATTCTTCTTGCTCTTATAATCAAGAATGTGTTATATACATAAGATTTAAACCCAGAAAAGCAATTAATGTATTGAATTTAAATTATGCTAATTTTAGTGGTCATAGTGGTTTAGACGCCAAAACGTTTGATGAGTTAATAGGAGCGCTTTATTTTCCACAGATAACGGACTTAGGAATTAAAGACACGAGCATTAATGATAATAAAGACGAAATTTTAAATAATAGTGATTTTAATAAAAATCAAATCATTCAAAATAATGACAAAAATAAAAATGAAATAATCGACAATCAAAATAAAAACCAACAACAAACGAATGAAAAATTAGATGGTATCAATGATAGTTTAACCGATGACAACATCGACACAGAAGGAGCAAACTCGTTTTTTGATTCATTTAGTGACACTGACCATGGTGGACTATCTGGAGTCATAACGGCACCATTAAGATTTGTAAACAAAATAACCGCCACATGTGAACCGATACACTTTAAAATGTGGAATAAGGACATATCTTTGCCATGTGGAGATACTCTGTTTTGGGGAAAAAATGAAGTCAAACCCTTAAGAGATGTATGGAACCTCCTATTCGGAGGAGGATTCCTTTATATGCTCATGCTAAAACTCTATAGAACTGTTCAAAACCTAAAGAACCCAGATGATGACAGAATAGAAATGATGGACCTATAGAAAAAAGTCAAAAAAACCTATTTAATTTAGTTTAATTAAAAAAAAGAAAAGATTGAAGTGTCAAAGAGGCAAGCGTTAGCGATACGCCGTAGGGCAACTCTTGACACGTCAAAAACAAAAGAAAATGTTGTTCAACTTCTAAAAAAAATCTCATTTTTTTTGGAAGTTATGCCACCCCGACGAGGGATAAAAGAATGAAAGTTTTTTGATTACTTTTTTTCAAAAAAGTAATAGAAGAAAGGAAAGTGAGCTAAATGGTAAAAGCCATTATAAATGGTATATTTAAATTAGTGATGGTGTTAGTAAACGTTTTATTACTCCCCATAGACCAATTAATAAGCCAATTACTTCCAGATGTATCGGAAGCCTTAAACTATATATCAAACTTTTTTGATTATATAGGAAATATCGTTCCATGGGTAATGTCTTACTTAGGAATTAATGAATTTGTCTTAAATTCAGCCATAGCAATCATAACATTCATATTAACAGTACCTTTAATGGTACAAGCCATTAAACTTGCGATTACTTGGTATGACAAAATAAAACCATAGGAGTGAAAAAAAATGATTTATATTATAATAATAGCGATATTACTCGTTATTTTGTGCTTTGTATATAAAGTAAAAATAAAATTTAAAAGTTTCTTTAGCAAAGGGTTTATTCCCGTAAGAGGAAAATTTGGAGTCTATTGTTATTGTGGAAAACAAGGCACAGGAAAGACGTATTCAGTTGTAGAATATCTTCAAGACAATAAAAAGAATATAGAAGTATACTGTAATATCGGTGGAATACAAGGAGTGAAATACACTTATTTTACTGGTTTTGATGAACTCATAAAACTGAAAGAAAAATTAGATAATGGCACTTTAGGAAATGACCCTAAAAAACAACTTGTCTTTGTCTATGATGAAATATTCACAGAACTTCAAAAGAAAAGTCAAATCAATAAAGAAGTCATGGACTTTCTTTGTCAAATGAGAAAAAGAAAAATAATTTTCTTAACAACCGCTCAAGAGTGGGCGGAAATCCCTCTAACATTTCGTCGATTTTGTCGCTATGAAATCGATTGTAAGATGTATAACTTTTTCTTTATAGGTGTACTATTAAAACACTTTAAAGACGCTGAAAACATGAAATGGAGCGATGAAGAACAGGAACACGTTGCCCCATTAATATCGAACACTATCACAAAATGTCGTAGAAATATTGCCAATTCTTACGATACATTCTTAAGAATTAGTTCTTCAGTGGTTGAACCCTCAACGGTTTCAACCACTGAAGAAAAGTAAAAAGTAACCCAAAAAAGAGAGGTAAATTGCATAGGGCCACGTCTAATATGCAATTTACATGTAATTTATGTAATTTATGTAAGGAGTATTAAAAATGAAAAAAATTTATTTAATTTTTACAATTGATTCAAATTCTATACCTATTTTATTGAATCTTACTACTGATTATTATTATTTTAAAAGATTATCTAGAAAATATATAAAACAAAATAAAACAATATTTACAAGATACGTATATATACAAGATTTAATAGATAATTCTAAATATTTATAAAATACCAGGTAAATTATGAAAATTTAACTGAAGCAATTAAAGATTGGAGTAGAATATATGAAAAATGAACGTAAATACAATTATTTAGGAATAATTTATGAGGATGATGAGAATTTCGACAATCAACTATTTAACTTAGCTCAAGAAAAAGAAGCATGTTGGATAAGGCATGACCAAGACGTAAAAGAAGACGGAGAGTTAAAGAAACCACATTATCACTTTGTTATAAAGCTTAAGAACCCATGTACCTTATCCGCATTAGCTAAAAGATTAGAAGTGAATGAGAACATGTTAGAATATGTTAAAAACGTTAATTCCAGTTTAAAGTACTTAATCCATTATGGAGATGACAATAAATTTCAATATGATCCTAGAGATGTTAGTTCAAATAGTGATGTATTTAAAAATAGATTCCTGGATTTAGTAACAAAAGATATAAAAGAAAGTGACAAAGTCTTATCTATTTATGAATTCATAAATGGAGTAAAGAAACCTATAAACGTGAACATGTTATTTAAATACGTCCAGAAACATAACTTATGGGACGCATATAGAAGAAACTATGCCATCATAAAAGATTTAACCTACCAACACAATGGAGAGATACTAGGGAAGAGATACAACAATTGTGATGACTTCTTTTCAGATGATATTGATATTCCATAGAAAATTAATTATAATGTTTTAAATGAGGGTAGGTGATTTGACAAAAGCGTAAAAATATTTATAATAAGCCTCCGAGGTGAGGAAAAATGCTTTTCGAGGAAGTATACGAAGAGTACAAAATATATGCTCAAAATCGGCATAAAAAACAAGGATTTGACACGATAAATAAAAACTTTAACTTACATATCTTGCCATATTTTAAAAATAATTATTTAAGTTCTTTAACTAAACTAGATTTAATTAATTGGCAAAACGAAATATTATCTAAAAATTTTAGTAATAATTTTAATCGTAATTTATATTATGAATTAAGTGCATTTTTTAGATATTGTATGTATTGTGACTATTTAAAGGAAAATCTAGTTTTACAAATTCCTAAGTTTAAAAAGAAAATAGAAAAAAAGGAACACCATGTATACACTTTAAAAGAATTTAGAAAATTTAGAAAATATTTAGATGATTACATTATTAAACAATATTTTAACTTTATGTATTTTTATGGTACGAGACCAAGTGAAGCTATGGCGCTTCGTTTCAGCGATTTAGAAAAGAATTTTATTCATATTAACCATAGTATACACAGAAAAGGAAAAAGAGAACTTGACACACCTAAAAATCAAAGTTCAATTCGTACATTAAAATTAAATTCATTAGAACGTTTTAGAATATGTCGACTTAAAAGAATGTATTTTAAAAAGTATTATGATCGTAATTTTGATTATTTTATATTTGGCGGCAAGAAACCTTTATCACCAACTACTATTGATAGATATAAATTAAAGGCATGTCGTAAAGCTAATATGAACCCTATAACTCAACATGAATTTAGGCACAGTTATGCAACACGTATGATACATAAAAAAACGCCTGTAGACATTGTTTCACATTCAATGGGGCATAGTACTGTTTCTATGACTGTAGATGTTTATTTGCACTAAAAAAGAGTGCTAATGCACCCTTTTCTAGTTGTTTGACACAATAAATAAAAACTTTAATTTATTACAACTTTTAAAAAGTTATAATCAATTTGGAGCGGATGATGGGAATCGAACCCACGTTATCAGCTTGGAAGGCTGAAGCTCTACCATTAAACTACATCCGCATTTCTTCAAATGACAATTAAAATTATACCATAAAAATAAAAGATTTCAACTATATTTTTGAAGAAATTTGACTTTTTAATAAAAAAACTAAGATTTAAAAAAATCAGCCCAAGGATCTTTTTTCTTAAGTCGTTCTTTTATATTTTTAATAGTAATTCCATCAGGTGAAATAAAATCAAGTTCTTTCCAATAAATAGGGCAAGAAATAGAAGCCTTGTCTTTTAAACGTAAAGAGTAGGGGGCAACACTGGTTGCTCCAAACTTATTTCTAAAATAGTCAATAAATATTTTCTTTTTTCGGTTTTCTTTTCTCATATTCGTTGTATATTTCTCAGGGTAGGTCTTAACCATTAACTCTGCAATATCTTTTGCAATTTTTTCACACTTTGCCCACGAACTCATTTGTAAAGGAACATAAATATGATAACCTTTGCCACCACTTGTTTTTAAATAGGACTTTAACTTTAATTGATCTAAAAATGCTTTTAAATCCTTAACACCTTCTCTTACTTTTTTTAAAGAAAGCCCTTCATCGGGATCTAAATCAAAAACAATGAAATCAGGTTTTTTCACTGTATTTTGTAAAGCACCCCAAATATGAAACTCATAGCTATTCATTTGGACTTCAGATAACAATCCATTCTCATTTTTTATATAATAATAATAATAATCGGTTTTATCCTCTGTTTTATTCTTAACCATTTTCTTACCCAGACCTTGACTTGAATTATTTAAATGTTTCATAAAGAACTTTTCATTCTTTAATCCATTCGGAGAACGCACTGTACTAATCAGGCGATTCTCTAAAAAAGGAAGCATTCTTTTAGCAATAAGTTGGTAATATGAAAAAATAGCCCCTTTAGTTATTTTTTCTTTTTCAAAAATAATTTTCTCTGGACTGGTTACTTCAATTTTTTCTTTTTTCTTCTTTTTAACTCCATTTGCAATCTCATCCATGGTTCTTCCTGTTTTAATACTGGTGTCAAAATCGCTCATCTGGACCTCACTTACAAATTCATCTTTTTCTTTAATTAACAACCATTGTTCTTTAAAGCGAATCAAAGACCAGCCACCCGTCAATCTTTTGCCTTTTAAAAAAAATTTAATCGGACCTTCATCGAAATTTGGAGAAGTTTCCTTAAAAGGTTCCCAATATCCCTTATCAAAAAGCATAACTGTGCCCCCTCCATATTGTCCTTTGGGAATGGTACCTTCAAAATTGCCGTAACTAAGAGGATGATCTTCTACTTTAATAGCTAAACGTTTATCCTTTGGATTAAAAGAGGGGCCTTTTGGAACTGCAAAACTGATATAGACTCCATGCCATTCTAATCGTAAATCATAGTGATCTTTACGTGCCAAATGATGTTGAATCACAAATTTTAACTTTTTGCTTTTTATTTTTTGGACCGTTCCCTTTGGTTCTTTCGTTTTTTTAAAATCTCTTTTCTGATGATACATTTTTAAATTAGACATAACCTTCATTCCTTTCCTAAATCAGAATCCAAAATAGGGTGGCGTAAGCGATTGTTTTTCGTTCTTTCCAAAAAACGCACTTTGCAAGTAAGAGTAGGTTTAATATAAAAAAGCCTATCTTGAAAATTTACAAAAAAATTTTTGTCTTTTTTACAATTTAAAACTTGTTTATATAAAGAATGACTTTTGTGAAGATTGACTTTTCCGACATAATAAAACGCATTATTACAAAACTCCCCAATGGCTAAAGAAAGTCCTGTTTTATTGATCTCATAACCGCCAATATAAAAAGAAGCCACTTGACTATTTTTAATTTTAATAAAATCATTTGTTCTTTGATTAATATAATATTTTCCTGTTTTTAACTTGGCTACCATTCCTTCCAAATCCATTTTTTTAACCCATTTAAACAACACAAGACCTTCTGTATCTATTATTTTACATTTAATAAAAAAATCGGTATCAAAATAACAATTCAAATATTTTTTCCTTTCAAAAAGAGGAAGGTGCGTTAAATCTTTGTTTTCATAAAGAATATCAAACACCACATAGACGATAGGATTTTGAAAAGATTCTAACTTGATTTTTTCTGTACTCTTTAAATACAACCTTTTTTGAAGAGCTTTAAAAGAAGGTTTTCCATTTTCAAACAAAACAAGTTCGCCATCAAAAATAACTCTTTTTTTTACCAAGGATTTTAAATTTTCTAGTTCTGGAAATAAGAACGTTAAATCCCGTCCATTTCGACTTTGAATACTTAATGAATTTGGACTGATAAATACTAAAGCACGAACACCATCAAACTTTAACTCAAAAATATAATCGCTAGAACGAAAAGGTTTTTCTCTCGTTTTCAATAACATAGGTTTAAAATTTCGATTTTCCCATAAATTCATTTCTTTTTTAAACTCTTTTCTAAAGCTTCCATTAAATCATTAATTTGCTTTTTACTTTTACTCTTTGTTTTTTTTATGGCTTTACCTTTCATTTTATCATCAATCGCTTTTTTTATATTTTCTTGATATTCATCAATGTATTTGGTTGGTTCAAACTTTCCTTTTAAAGAACGAATTAATTGGATAGCTAAATCCAACTCTTTTTGATTTACTTTATAATCATTAGAATCTTTTTGCACATATATTTCCTCTTCAAAATACAAAGTAGTAAGAACAATATTTTGTTCGGTAAATCTTAATATACAATAATAAAACTTACTTCCAATAACCGTTTTAGCTAAAGCCACTAATTTACATTTTTTCAAAGCTTCACAAAATAAATGATAGGCTTTTCCTTTTCCCTCAGGATTAATATCATAACTTTTTTCAAAATAGATAGGGTCAATACTCTCTAACGGAACAAAAGAAATAATTTCAATTTCTTTTTCATTTTTAGATTTTAGTAAATCAAGTTCTTCTTTTTTAAAAGTAATATAATCATCTTCAACGTAAGGATAGCCTTTTATAATATCTTGTTCATTGATTTTTGTTTTGCAATGAGGACAATATTTGACATACCGAATACGTTCTCCACATTTTTTATGAAGTTGATTAAAAGAAGTATCATTATTTTTTATAATAGGATTTAATAAAACAGGAATATTGACTAAAGCAAATTGAATGCTACTATGAATGTTAGCCATAGAATCACCTAAACTATAGTATAAAAAAAAGTTTGAAAATTATGTGTTAATAAGATGAATAACAATATCTTTGAAAAAGAATTTACAAGGTGATAAAATTTTTATATAATAGGAATAGCAAATGAAATGCTGGAATAGCTCAGTTGGTAGAGCAACGCCCTCGTAACGCGTAGGTCGCAAGTTCGAATCTTGTTTCCAGCACCAGATTGAGACCAAACTCGAACTTTCTGATTATTCTAGGAATTCGAGTTTTAATTTGTCAAAAATATTGTTATAATTTTTATAGAAATTAAATTGAATGTGTCAATTTAATAAAACACACTTGTACATTGACATGAACAATTTTCTATATATTTATTAATTCGGATTTAAAGGGAGTGCAATTATGAAATTATTTGAAGAAAAAAACAAGTATCCTATTTTAGATTTTGATTCTGATAAAAGCGCAATCATAAGACCACATAATTTAGTTAAAAAAATTGACATTGCTGAAAATTGTGTTATTACTTTTTTTGCTGATGAATTAGAAAAAATTATAGAAAAATATCCAAGTAGAATTTTAGAATATTTTAAATTTGACTCATTTAAACTACCTATATATGAAGTTGATTATAATCGAGAAAGAATCACTCTGATGCAGGCAATGGTTGGAGCACCAGCTGCAGCAAGACAAGTTGAAGATTTGATAGCAAGAGGTTGTAACAAATTTATAGTTTGCGGAGATTGTGGAGTGTTGGATAAGAATATCATAGTAGGAAATGTAGTTTTGCCTTTAGCAGCAATAAGAGATGAAGGAACATCTTATCATTATGTGAAACCTTCAAAAGAGATAAAAATGAATAAAGAAGTTTTGAATATTTTAGAAAAAAATTTAATTCAAAACAATATACAATTTACAAAAACAAAAACTTGGACAACTGATGCCTTTTATAGAGAAACAAAAGCAAAAGTAATAAAACGAAAAAACGAGGGATGTTTAGTTGTAGAAATGGAAGCCTCAGCTTATATGGCAGTTGCAGAATTCAATAATGTAAAATTAGGACAAGTTTTATACGCGAGTGATAATTTAGACTCAAAAGTATGGAATAGACGAAAAGATCAAGTTACAATCATTAATCGTGAATTTCTTTTAAATTTTGCAATACAATGTTGTCTAAAACTTTAGAAATAACTTTCTTTAATAAAAGTAAATACCAATTAAAAGTTGTTGTACTTCTTTCTCTCGGGCACCAGAGTGTGATTAACTTGAACCTCCCTTATTTATTGGGCATTCGAGTGATATTCTAAGTAAAAATCTTCACAAATTAGTGAAGATTTTTGCATTATATAATTATTTTTTGTAAAAAGTAGATAAGAAATTATTTGATATCTGCTATAATAAAACTAACAGATAAATAGTAATTTGTCGAGGAGTTGAAGTAAGATGAACGAATATATCAATTTAACATTAGAAAATATAGATGAGGAACATATATGTTGTGCTATTGGTGATCCCAAACATCAAAATGGTGTTGATAAGAAAAAAGAATGGATTAAAAACAAATTAAAAGATGGTCATATTTTTAGAAAATTAAATGCAAGAGGAAAAATATTTATTGAATATGAGCCAATAGAAACTGCTTGGGTACCTATTAGTGGTAAAAATTATGAATATATTTATTGCTTGTGGGTTGCAGGAAGTTTTAAGGGAAAAGGTATTGCAAAGGAATTGTTGGAGTATGCAATAAATGATTCTAAAGAAAAAAGAATGAGTGGTATATGTACTTTAACTTCTAAAAAGAAGAAACCATTTATAGGAGAAAAGAAATTCTTTGAACATTATGGTTTTAAAGTTGTAGATACCATTGGAGATTATGAATTATTAGCATTGCAATTTGAAGATGGAGAAACACCTAAATTTAATGATAATGCTAGAAATATGAAAATAGATAATCAAGATTTTACAATTTATTATAGTAATGAATGTCCTTATGTAGAATGTGAAGTAAAAGAACTAACTGAATATGCAAAAGAAAATAATATTAAGATTAACTTCATCAAAATTGATTCTTTAGAAAAAGCCAAAAATGCACCTTGTATATTCAATAATTGGGCTAACTTTTATAAAGGCGAATTTATATCAAATACTATATTAAATGCTAATTCTTTTGAAAAGTTGATTAGTAAATAAAATGGAATTTATAAAAGCAAAAACAATACTTACAAAAGTAAAATATGGATCAGAATGGTATGGCATAGATTATAATATGAATCTATATAGAGGCTGTTCTCATAGATGTATTTATTGTGATTCAAGAAGTAATTGTTATCATATTGATAATTTTGATATTGTTCGTGGAAAAGAAAATGCTTTATCTATTTTAGAACAAGAATTATCTAAAAAAAGAGAAAAAGGTGTTGTTGGAATTGGCTCAATGTCTGATACCTATAATCCAAAAGAGTTACAATATGAACAAACAAGAGGAACATTAAAACTTATATCGAAGTATAGTTTTGGTGTTTCTATTGATACGAAAAGTGACTTAATTTTAAGAGATATTGATTTGTTAAAAGAAATAAATTTAAAAAACAATGTAATTATTAAATTTACTATTACGACTCCAAATGATGAATTATCAAGAATAATCGAGCCAAATGTTTGTGTATCTTCTAAAAGATTTCAAGCAATTAAAGAATTAAGCGATAACGGTATTTTTGTAGGTATTATGATGAATCCTGTCTTACCATTTATAACAGATAAAGAAGAAGATATAAAAGAGTTAGTAAGACTTGCTTATCTAAATGGTGCTAAATTTATTCATACTTATATGGGTATGACTTTAAGAGAAAATCAAAGAGATTATTATTTTAATAAATTAGAACAAAGTTTTACTGGTTTAAAAGATAAATATATTAAATATTATGGTGATAGATATAATTGTATCGTACCAAATTATAAAAGATTATATAAGATGTTTACTGATGAATGTGATAAATATGGAATATTATATGATATGAAAAACGTCATTAAGGCATATAAAAAAGAAATAAAAAGTAACGAACAAATAACATTGTTTTAGAAAGACAAATTACAATTTGTCAGTCAGTTTATTTAGCAATTTAATAAAATAGGTCGAATTTAAAATGGAACTATAATATACTTATATTCAGTTATAAGATTGCATAAGTAAAGTGCTTTAATATTTTATGGTTGAAATAAAAGTTACTAATGAAAATGAAACGGAAACGATTCGGAAGTTTATATATTTGAATAAATTTTTGAAAGCGATTTTTTTATTGTATGATAACTAAAAAAATAATAGGAAATTTTAGAAACTAGATAAAACCTAGAAATGACCATTTCAATTATAAAAGTCGTTCGGAAATTACTCGAACTAAAATCGGAAATTAAACAAGAATCGCTAAAATTAGAAAATAAGATATCTATTTAGAGTGACATTTGATGTAATGAAAATGCCAATGAGGAGGGTTCAAATAAGAGCCTATTAACGCACCAACGAAAAATATGTAGAACCCCATAGAAAACTTAAGTAATGCTATTCCACTTAACGATTTAGAACAATATATTAAATCAATAGACTAATAAAAGATTATAAATTCCTTTTCTACTTTTTACCTATTTGTTAAACAAATAAAAAAATTGCACCTATTAAAAATAATATTGATTATCAACTTAAAGAGAAGAAAAAAGATAAAGATGATTTTGATATAAGTAGATATTAAATAAACTAAAAAAACTGTATAATATTATTAGTAAGTAGTTTGCAACTAGGAAGTGATAAAAAATGAATGAACAAATAAAATGTTGCCATAGTTTATTAAATAATGTTTATGATGATTGCGAAAATTTTTATAATAGAATGAAGCAACAATATAAAAATGTAAAAATGAATTTTTATAAAGGTCATTATATTAAAATAAATAATAAATATAAATATCAAAAATATTATATGCCAGTTATTTCGATTAACACTCTATTGAATGCTATATTTAAGCACACTTAGTCATCCGAACGATTGATGTTTGATATAATCAAAATTTTAATTTTGAAATCTTTATGTTTAACATTATAGATGCTATAATAGAATGGTAATTCATCGAAGGATTGGAGAAAAAAATATGTCTAAAATTATATGGAAAGGTATAATAAAAAGCGAAAGAGATTTCCCAGCAGCGAATTTACCTAAAAATGCTAAAAAATTAGATAGTGAAGAGGATATGAAAAAAATGCAAATAAAAGCATTACCTTTTATGATTCCTTCTTTTTTAATCTGTTTTATAGGCATGTTTACAAAAACATTTTTAGCAGGTGAAAAAGTAATAAATGAATGGTTTATATTCGTAGGGGTAATCATAGGTTTTTTATTAATCATTATTCACAAATTATTACACGCTATTGCTTTTCCTAAAAATGCGACAGTATTTATAGGAATAATGCCTAGAAGTTTTACAGCAGTTGCATTATCTTCAAGTCCCGTAAAGAGAAATCGTTTTATATTTTTAAGTATCCTACCAATGATTCTAGGAGTGATTCCATTAGTTATATTTTGTTTTAGTAATAATAATTTAAAGGAATTAAATGGTATATTATTTGGAACATCAATAATGGGAATGATTAGTGTCTATCCTGATATTTATAATATATTTAATGTCTTAAAAGTAGTACCAAAAAATGCAACCATTCAAAATAACAAAAATGAAACCTATTATTTTGAAGAAAATGACAATTCGAAAAAGTGAGAGGAAGTTTTATGAATTTAAAGAAAATAGAAAAATTTATTGATAGGCAAAAGGTTAGTTTTATAGGTTCTATTGATAATGAAAATTATCCTAATATAAAAGCGATGCTTAAACCTAGAAAGCGTGAAAGTTTAAAAGAGTTTTATTTTTCTACAAATACTTCATCTATGAGAGTTAAACAATTTCAAAATAATCCCAATGCTAGTGTCTATTTCTATCATAAAGGGTTAGTTAAATATGTGGGAGTGATGTTAAAAGGAAAAATGGAAATATTAAAAGATCAAGAAACTAAAAATAGACTTTGGAAAATAGGTGATACCATGTTTTATAAAAAAGGAGTGACAGATCCCGATTATTGTGTTTTAAAATTTACTGCTACAAGTGGTAGATATTATTGTGATTTAAAGACAGAAAGTTTTGATATTCAGTAATTATTAAATAGTGATTTGATCTAAAAAGGTAAGAAGCAAATCTTTAGGTGTTACTATAAGAAAGGGAATGACAAAGCTCTTAGCAAAAAATAAAACAAAAAATTTGAAATAGTAGATATTTTTTTAAGAGACATTGAAACGTTTCCTGTAAGAAAAAACTTGTGCATTATAAACAAGTTAAGGTGAAGGGAAAAGATGACGAATCAAGAACAAAAAAGCAACTAGATAAGAAATTTTATAACATTCATAATATAAACCTTATTCCTAACTAATATAGAAAATATATATTTTATATATAACCCAAAATTCGATAGAATACACCCTGAAAGAAGAGAAGGTTAGATTGAAAGAGACATGAAAACGTATTGATAGAGTAGGGAAGGCCTATTATGGTGAATGCAAGATTAAGGGTTACAATAGGATAAGTAAACAGAAAATAAAAAAGGTGTGTACCTCACCTTAAACTTATATAATTCAGATTTAAATTTTTTAAGTTTTTTTGTGCAATAAAGGTATATTTTGTCAAATTTTGTTGAAAAATAAAATAGAAAAGCATAAAGCACCATTTAATTTTCTTTAATGAATATATAGAATTTAAATAGTATAAATCGATTTTTTAGCATAAATATTGAATAGAAGAGTTGAAAAAAAGATATATTTCTTATATTATAAAGATATAAGAAACGAATAAGGAGTAAAGTATGAAAAAACGAATATTTAAATTAATGACTATTTTTTTATTTTCTTTAATTTGTTTAGGAGCTGTAGAAGCGAGTTCCAAACTTGAGACGAAAGTTATTTCTAACAAAACAGAAATAAAAGGCGGAGAGGTAGTAGAACTTACTCTAGCTTTTGATCATTTTGAAGACATAAAAAAAGGAATCAATGCCTATAAAGGAACACTTGAATACGATAAAAATATCTTTGAAAATATAACTCAAGCAAACTTTATAAATCAAAACAATTGGGAGAGTTTAAAATACAATCTTCAAAATAACGAATGGGTTGCAATTCGAAAAGTAGGAGCAAAAATAGGTGAAGATGTAGTTAAAATTAAGTTGAAAGTCAAAGAAAACGTGAGTGCAACCAAAACTGAAATAAAAATAAAAAATCTTGTCACATCTGAAGGCAAACAAGATATATTTTTAAATGAAGCTAAAATGACTTTGAATATAGTAAAAGAGCAACAAGTCATTCCAAGTAAGCCCATACTACCAACCAAACCCAACACAGGTGAATCAAACAATAATCAAAATGGATCAAATGAGTCATTAGATAATAATGGAGAAGAAAATGAAAAACCGTCAAATCCAGAACAACCTGATGAAAACACCAAACCAGGAAATTCTCAAGTAGAAAAGCCAGATCAATCTACCGATTCAAATAAAGAACAAAAAGAGGAAGAAACCAACAAAATAAAAAAAACAACCAATAGATTTATGTATATTTTACTTTTTATATTGATTCAACTTTTAGTAATTATATTTTTGTATTTACGACATAAATCAAAAGATAAGAATCAAAATATTAATCGTTCTTTTCTATTTCTTGGAATAATTTTAATTGAATTTATCGGAACCACCGTTGTATATGCTTTTAATTTTGCCCAAAAGGGGGAACTAAACGGGGATTCAGAAATTAACTATGCTGATGCCAGTTTATTGCAATTACATTTAGTTGATTTAAAAAAATTACCTGATGACAAATTAGAAAATGCCGATATGAATGGCGATGGAAAAATTACAGTCACCGATTTGAGTATATTAATTCAAAAATTAGAAAATACACTCGATTATGAAGTAAATATAACTGAAATTGTTCCTGATAATGCTTCCCCTAATAAGAATCAAGAAGTGTCTATAAAAATAAATGGGGACGTTAGTTTTGGAGTCAGTATAGAAAAACTAGTCGTGAACGGTGCAGAATATAAGGTCGAAAAAATACCTAATACTTCTGAATACATTTTTAAATTAAACGCTGGTTCAACATCAGAACTTAAAAATTACAAAATAACTGAAGCTATTTTAGATAACAATAAAAAAATAAAATTAAATGAGTCATTCTCTATTGATGTATTAAAAGATAGACCTAGCATAAAAAATTACCGAGTTGAAGAAAACAAAGACGATTCAAAATTGATTTTACTTTTTGAAGTTGTAGATGAAAACAACAGTATCGAAGACGCTTACATAGATGTGTACGACACTGATCAAAATCGTTTAAAACAAGAGAAGCTTGTTCATGGAGAAAATCGTGTTGAATTAGAAGTTGAAGAAAAGAAAGAATACACCGCTTATATTATATTAAATTTTAACTTAAGCAATCATCCAGAAAATTCAGAACATAAAGGTGTGGAACAATATGAAAAAGAACTTCAACTAATTGTAGATTACAACTTCGATTTATCAAATATCAAAACGTTTAAAGAAGAAAATGAAACTTTAGTTTTTGAAAATGGGGACCAAGTAAAACTAGTATTTGAAAGTACCAATGAGACAAAACATATTCCAATTACTGTAAAAATTGGCGATAAAAATTATGATGTTGAAACAGAAAACGGTAAATTTAAAGTAACCTTAGACGCATTAAATGAATTAGGAAGCAAAACCCTTACCATTGAAGAGGTAACCCTATCAAATGGAAAGAAATTTGAATTAAATGCCAACAATAGCGTTACAATTACAATCAACAAAAGAAAACCAAAAGTAGTAAACTTAACGTCTATGGAATTTGTTGATACAAATAATCTAAGAGCTATGTTTAATTTAGAAGACGAAGATGAAGCTGTCTCTAAGTTAACAATTGTCTTAATGGATGCAAACAATACGGAAATAGACAGAGTGACTCTAAATCAAGAAGAAGTTAAAACAGAAGTAGTCAATAAATTCTTAAACACAGCCATGACCACAAAATACAAAATAAAAGTATTCATGAGCTATAACGTAACAGGAAAAGATGAAGACAATAAAGTGGATGAACTGGCAGCAGAAAAAGAAGTATTAGCAGAACCTAGAGTCATTGTAAACAGCATTACACCAAATAAAAATTATGTTGAAAAAGGTGGAATTGTAAAACTGGTTTATGACGTAGAAAGCAATCGTTCAGAAGACATTGTTAAAATACGTGTAAACAATAACGATTGTATAGCTGTAAAACTAGATAATGGTACTTATGAAGTTACGTTAAATGTAGCAAGTAGAAGTGGATTGTATTCTTTAACCACCACAGCTTTAACATACAGTGATGGTAAAATAGCTACATTAGATAAAACCATTATTGTAGACATTTTAAAAAATAAACCTTATATTGAAAACTTTAAACAAGCCGATAATATAAGTAATCAAGAAGTCACCTTAAGTTTTAATTTAAAAGACGATGAAAATAGTTTTATTAATGGAAAAGCAGTCTTAACCCTTGATGGAAACGTAATAGAAAAAGAAGTTAATAAAGGAGAAAATGTTCTAACTTTCCAAGTAGAGCCTTCTAAAAAATACACATTAGAAATTAAAGCAACCTATGATTTAGACAGCAATACTTTACCAAATCGACCAAATGAAGACAATAAAATAATTGATGGTATAATAGAAACAAAAGAAATTGAATTAATTGCTGATTATCAATTAAATCTAAATAATATTAAAACGTACAATGAAAAGGGCGAAACAAAATACTTTGGTAAATCTGAACCTATAACCATCAGCTTTGAAAGTACCAATTCAACTACTTTTGAACCAATAAAAGCAGTGGTAAACGGAACAGAATATGCATTAACCAAAAAGGAAAATGCCTATTATCTAACAATAAACAGTCATAGAACTTCTGGATTAAAAACAGCGACGATTGAAAAAATAATCTTAAATAACTCAAGAGAAATTATTTTAACCGATAATAATGAAATAAAAGTGACCGTTTTAAAAGACAAACCAACCGTTACTGAATTTGGATACAAAGAAAATGCAGATGGAACCATTACAGCATCATTCAAAGTGGTGGATGAAGAAGAAAGCATTACAAATGGTAAAGTTATAGTTAGTAAAAATGGAGTAACGATAAAAGAACAAGCATTAGGAAAAGATCAAAATGCCATTAACTTTCAACCAGAAGCTGAGCAAAACTATGTAGTGAAAGTAATAGCGGATTACGATTTAGACATGAATGTTTTAGAAGAAGACGCAAACGAATATAAAAATGTGACCCTTTTAGAAGCAGACATTACTCTCGGTGCTCGTAAATTTGAAATGAAAGATATAATTAGAACATCTGTTTATAAAAATACAGCAAATGGAATTGTAGAAGTTAAAAGTTTAAAAGAGTCTGATCTTTCTAATTTAAACGAATACATTGCCAAAGTTTACATGAAAAACATGCCAACATTCTATACAACCATCACTGGATATAGGATAGAAGAAAATCAATTGAAATTAACGTTAAAATATGACAACATCGTTCAATACAATCATGAAAATAAACAAGATAAATTAGAAATAACGTTTGGTCAAATGAATGAAGGTGTGGCAGAAAACATCACTTTAGAAGGATTAATTAAAGAGATTCAAGAAAACCCAACAGGAACCTTTACCCTAACTCGTGATTACGATGCATCAATCATTACAACAAATACAGATACGTTAATCGCATCTTCATTTATGGGAACCATCAACGGAAATGGGCATAAGATTTATAACTTAACAAAACCTCTATTTGATACAATAGAATCCGCTACCATTGAAAACTTAACCTTAGAAAATCCAAAAGTATTTGGTGTAAATAATAGAGGTGCAGTAGCAAACAATGCTATAAATTCTACAATAAGAAACGTTCATTTAAAAGATTTAACCCTTATCTCAGGAGTAAATAGAACGGGTGGAATCATAGGTGAAGCTACATCAACTGTATTCGAACAAAACAGTGTGACGAATTTTAAACTGACCACTTCTGGACACATAAGAATAGCGGCCATTGTTGGAAACATGACTGGTGGAAGCATTAAAAATTGTTATGTAGATGGAGAACTAAACTCCACTCAAAATAAAGATGGAAATGGAATAAGTGGAATTTTAGGGGCAACAGAGGGAACAGAATTAGTAACCATTGAAAACTGTATTACTAAAGTGCATTATACAAATAACGTTAGTCCAAGATTAAATGGGGACATGGTAGGCTTATCTTTAAATGCAAATACCGCCCTAATAAATAACGTTAGTTTATCAACTGGAAACAACTTTTATCATGTTCATGGTTTTACCATCCATAATACATCAACCAACAATTATGAAATAGAAGAATCCGAATTAGCAACAAATGAATCAGGAGACACAGTAAAACGAATTTCTAAAGCAAACCTTAACGAAGAATTCTTTAAAAATACTGTGCATTTTGATGAATTGATTTGGGAATTATCAAACACCTCTTATAACAACCCACCAATATTAAAATCTTCAAAAGAAGAAGAGGAGGAGATGGAGAAACCATCAAATAATAAACTTTACATTCCAGATTATCAAAGAATCAGAAAAATAAATGGTTATGATGAAAATAAAGAAGTGTTGTACCACAACTTAAATAAACTCATGCCTTATTATGATGCAAAATATTTAATTGAAGATGGTTTAAAAATTTCTAAAGAACATGAATTAAATAGCAAAATTATTAAACACATCTTACCTTATAGTAATGGAAAATTAATGACTTACTTAACTACAGAGAATAATTCTACTATGACTCATATAAAAGTAGTTTTTGAAGATTTGAGCGTAACTGAATTTAGAGTTGTATTTAAAGAATTAAATCAAAACATTGCTATTTATACACTTGAAGGATTAGATTTAGAATATGCTTTTAATAATTATGTGATAAAAGAGCAAGCATCGATTGTAGAAACCTTAACTCAATACATTAATACGGTGGATTATACCGTAACACTTGATCCTTTAACAACCGCTGGAGATAGTCGATTATATCGTGACCATTTTAACGAAACTATGAAACCACTTGCAAATGTCATTGCCCTACAATTATTACAAAATGATGGAAACAGTATTCTAAACATAAATAGTGACCTTTTAAATAATAAAATAAAGCAAGAATTAATCGATAGTGGTAGAATTAATAAAATTTTATACGCTTATAACTATTTCCATAGATGGTATAACTTTGAAATCGGTGGGTCAAAAGTCTCAGATCTTCTATTATTTGAAGGAAAAATGTATAAAGAGACAATGACCATTGATAACTTAACCAATGAAGTATTAACAGGAAATTTAGGAACAAATGCAACGCATACGTTCTATACTAATAGCATAAAAAAATACACCGATAGTGCTAATCTGGGCTTATTCTTAGACAACATTATTTCAAATATTGGTGGTTACGATGACATAAACGATTGGTTTACAGAACATTTCTCTTCCATTGGAATTTTAGCAGAAATACCAGTTGAAAATCATCCAGAAGTAAAATATCGTGCATGGGATAGAATAAAAGGGTTCCAAAACTTTATTCTTCCATTATCTACCTTACCGAAATATGCGGGATACATTATATCAGGACCAGCTCAGTTCCAAGTTGGAGCACAAAGAGTTTACATTGCCGATCCAACAACGGAATCTGGACAAAATACCGTAAGAAATCATGTAAAAAATCATGTTGCTCTTATTAAAAGACAATTTGATACCATGGCTGGGTCTTTCCATGTAGAAAGTTGGAACAGTTTTACGATTATGGTTTATGATACGGTTAAAACGATTACAGGATACAAAACAAATTATTTCCCAGGAACAAATATTCCAATGGGAACCTCTCCTGTTACAACATGGAATAGAAGTGGAACGACAACGGAACCATTCCACAAAAACTTCAACGAAGCGGTAGGAGCATGGCAATATGGTTCCGCAGCAGGTGTTGGTAATACTGCAGGATTCTTATGGTTTATTGCAAGACCAGGACTAACAAACTACGATACTTGGACCCATGAATTTGAACATGCCCTTTACGATAAAATCATGTTGTTTAGAAAAGGGGCAAGATTACAACTAGAAACCTATACAGAAGGAAATGTTCAGCAAAAAGACACTTGGAGTAACAATAATATTTCTGGTTATGACGTCGGACCATATTATTTCAACTTTGCCTTTACATTAGGAAAAGAAAGTATGGCAACGCAAAATTTAACACCAGAGCGAATTAATACGAGAGAAAAATTAGAAAATTACTTTAAAGGACAATTTGATGCCTTAGAACTTCTAGATTATGTTTCCGCAAAAGCATTCATTCAATTAACACCAGAAGAACAAGCAAAAATTGCAACGAGAATGAATACATCGGCTGGATGGAGTACATGGGGAACCATTACGAAAGAACAAGCAGAAGCCATGAATTTAACAACGTTAGAATCTCTTTGGGATAACCGAATTATGTTAAGACCAAATAATGCTTGGGGAGTGAGTGTTCGAGGTCTTGTACCGATTAACAGCATAGGTGCCAATGATTATGGTTACGAATCCATTTGGGTAACGCGTTGGTACATGGGACATTATGATAATGGTTACGCTGATGCTTTCTCAAATAAGA
This sequence comes from uncultured Bacilli bacterium, assembly GCA_910579535.1. Taxonomy (GTDB): domain Bacteria; phylum Bacillota_I; class Bacilli_A; order RF39; family UBA660; genus MGBC108787. The sequence continues at coordinate 1,828 of CAJTUR010000023.1, read as the reverse complement.
AAAATATGTTTGAAATGTTAGGTTATGCTGGAGTCGATGGCTACGTAACTTTTGGTAGTCGCTTGAGTAGTTCAGACTTAGACGCCATTCAAAAAATAACACTCGCAAAAACAGGAACCGCCATGAACTGGAAAGAATACAGAATGAGTCGCTATGCTGAAATTGAATCTAAACTTGATAATAAATATGTCAATATTGATTTAATGATTGAACAATTTGTGGAAGCCTTGAAAAACGATGCCAAAAGTGGAAATCGAAATATTACAAGTGGTACAAATCTTCGTAAAATTTATTATCATTACTTAAAACGAGTAACCAACGACTTTATAGAAGATCCACTAGGAACCAACTTAGAAATGACCCACATTAAAACCGCTGAAGAATTAGTAAATAAAATCAATGCTCAACCTTATGGATACTATATTTTAGACAATGATATTGATTTCAGTGGAATGACTACCAATGTAACCCAAACATTTATGGGAAAATTAGATGGAAATGGTCATAAAATTATTGGAAATACATTACCAATCTTCCAAAAAATTCGTTATGGTTATGTCAAAGATTTAGTATTTGAAAGAACCAACATTCCAATGAATATAGCAAACGTTGGCGCCTTATCTGTAAGAACGGAATATAGCGTAATAGAAAACGTAAAAGCAAAAGAATTACAACTGAATTTTGGAGGAAGAAATGATTTAAGTCTAATAGGCGGAGCAGTTGGAACAACAGTTAGTAATGGAATTGAAGTAGATACGCTAAAAAATAAAATAACCAGTATAGACGAATTCCTAAAACTAAACGATAATCCAGGTGGAATTTATGTTCTAGAAAACGATTTAGACTTTGCTGGATACACAGGAACAGGTTCAGTGATCACTTCAACATTTACTGGTAAATTAGATGGTAATGGTCATACTTTATCTAATTTAACAAATCTATCACTATTTAATTCTGTAACTGGAACTGTAGAAAACTTAAAATTACGTAACTTTACGAATATTGGTACAGCTACAACCGACGATGTAACAGCCTTTGCAAAACTGACCAATAGAGCAACCTTAAGAAACTTAAATTTTGAAAACATCACTTTAGAAGGAAGACATCGTGTAGCAGTCATAGCATCATTTGACAATGCCAACTCGACTTTCGAAAACATTTCAGTTAAAAACGCTAATGTTAAAGGAAGCGGTGTCTATGTTTCAACTTTTATTGGTCGAAAATATGGTGGAATCGTTAGAAACGTATTTGTCGAAGGAACGATGGAAATTACTACCACTGAAAATGGCGGAATTGTTGGAGCCTTTCAAAAAGGCGGAACCATTGAAAACGTCATTTCAAAAGTAAGCATTCATAAAACAGGCAACACTTATACACCAGTTGAAAAAAGTGAAAACAATGGAGGAATCGTTGGAAATATTTATGATACGCCAACCATTAAAAACTCAATTGCCCTTGGAAACATGGAAGGCTTTACAAACAGTGAAGGAATAGAAAAATTACCTTATAAAGTGACAGGAGCCGCTATAGCAAGCATTATTGCTTCAATGGAGAACTGTTTTGAATACATCGGTGCTCATGGATCTAGTAGTGCAACTGAAGAAACAAAAAACAATTTAAAAATAGCGACCGAAGAACAAATTCATACAAAAGATTTCTACAAAGAAACCATGCATTTCGATGAGAATATTTGGAACTTCGATGGAGTGCCAAATAATGGTTATCCAGAATTAAAAGAATAAGAAAAAATAAGCTGAAAATAAGCTTATTTTTTGGCTCTAGATAATTTAGTGGGGAGAAAAAAATAAACATTAAGAAATTTTAGTGG
>CAJTUR010000022.1 GCA_910579535.1 uncultured Bacilli bacterium | reverse complement strand
CTTTTATTTACTTAGAAATCTTTAATTTTAAGTCCCCACTAAATTATCTAGAGCCAAAATAGTTAGATGTTCTAACTATTTTTTTTGTTTATGATGTAGAAAAAATAAATTTCATGTTATAATATATAATTATAAATTTTATGTGTATACTAAAAGGAAGAGGTGGAACATGAAATACAAAAAGTTTGAATTTGATACTTATAATGTTTATACAATTAAAACGGATAAGTTTAAAAATTGTCATATGGAAATTATGTTTTATGATAATGCTTGTTCAGAAGAGCTTGTTTTGAGAAACTTTTTAGTGGATATGCTTTGCCATTCGTCTAAAAAATACCCAAAACGTAAGGATATTGTCATTAAATTAGAAGAATTGTATCAATCTTTTTTCTACGGTGTGACGAGTAAAGTTGGAAATATGGTTTTGTCGAATTTTGTTTTAGATTTTTTAAATCCAAGTTATGTTCAAGATGAGCAATATTTAAAAAATGTTTTACAATTTCCTTTTGAAGTTATTGAAAATCCAAATGTTTTGGATAAAAGTTTTGATGACAGAACGTTTAAAATTATTCAAAAAAGAATTCTAGCGGATATAGAATCGATTAAAGAAAATCCAGTTAATTATGCTTTTAGAAGAGCTTTATATCATATGGATAAGGATTCCATTACATCAAAAAGTATCTTAGGAACGAAAGAAGAAGTTTTAAAAATTACACCAGAAGCTTTATATGAGTATTATCATAAATTTTATTCTAAGAGTTTGTGTAACATTTATATTATTGGAAATTTAGACATGGATGAAGTGAACAAAATTATTGGAGCGTGTTTTCATAACCGATGCATGAAGAATCATGCTTTAGATCCTTATATTGACAATAAAAGAAGAAGTCGTGAGTTAAAGGTAAAAGAAACGGCTGATTTTAATCAAACCAGTTTAGTTGTTGGTTTTAATATGAGAGATTTAACAAGGGAAGAACGTTTTATTACATTGACTTTATTTGATGAGATTTTATGTAGTAGTGGTTTAAATTCGAAGCTATATAAGGCTTTAAGGGAAGAAAATGAACTTTGTTATAGTGTATCGTCGATTGTTTCAAAGTACGATAATATGTTTTATGTTTATGTCGGTTTAGATAAAAAGAACGTGTCCTTAGCCATTAAGCTTATTAAAAAGAGTATGAAAGAGATGATGAGTGGTAAGATTAGTAAAGAAGAGTTTGAAACCGCTAAAAAACAACTCTATACTTCTTTAGATATTGTTGTTGATAATCAAAACAGTTTGATGAATAACTATACTTTTCATAGTATTACGGGAACGCCTTTATATAAGGATTTAAAAGAAAAATACGAATTGGTTACGATAAAAGATTTAGTCAATTTAGGCAAAAAATTTAAAATTAATTTTGTTTATGAACTCGAAAGTAAGGGGGATGACAAATGAGAGAAATTGTTTTAAAAGGATTAGATGAAAGCGTTTGGTATGAGAAGATTTTAGATAAAATGCCAACGTATGTTTTAAAAAATGATAAAGTCAAAGGAACGTTTATGGCTCTTGGTGTAAAATATGGTTCAATTCATCAAGAGTTTAAGAATAATAATGAAGTGAAGTACCATAAAGTACCTAGTGGGATTGCTCATTTTATAGAACATTTAAAGTTTTATGAACCCGATGGAACCACCGCAACGGATTTTTTTAATCAGTATGGAAGTGATGTTAATGCTTTTACAACGTTTGAGTACACTTGCTATCATGTTTATACTACTCAAGCCATTAAAGAAAATTTAGAGCATTTGTTAGAATTTGTATTAACCCCTTGTTTTAATAAAAAAAATGTCAATAAAGAAAGAAATATTATTTTAGAAGAGTTAGGCATGCAAAAGGATTCTCCAGAGAGTCAGATTTTTTATAAAAACTATGAAAATGTTTTTCATAAATATAAATACAAAGAAATTATTACTGGAGAAAAAGAGGACATAAAAAAAATTACTTTAGAAGATATAGAGTTGATTTTTGATACGTTTTATCATCCAGAGAATATGTTTTTAATTGTAACAGGGAATGTTAATCCTTATGATATTTTTAAGGTAACAGAAAACCAATTAAAGAAAAAAAAGATTCCAAATTATCGTCATCCAAAGATGAAGAAAATTAAAGAACCTGTAAATGTGGTCAAAGAAAAATGTGAAATAACTGGAAATGTTGAAAATACAAAAGTTAAAATTACGATAAAAACACCTATTAGTAATTTTAAAATGGTGGATCCAATTGAACTAAGGGTCATTATGTCTTTGATTTTAAATAGTAATTTTGGTTCAACAAGTGATTTAAAAGAAGAGCTAATGGAAAAAGAGTTGATTCATTATTTAAGTTTTAATCGTCATTTTTGTGGAGAGTATGTTTTATTAACGGTTTCAATGGAAACCAGTTATCCTGAGTATGCTATTAAAGAAGTGAAGAATCAATTTAAGAAATTAAAAATGACAGAAGAAAATTTTAAAAGAAAAATTAATTCAAGTATTGCTACTTTAGTTTTAAACTATGATGATATTCAAAATGTTAATGAAATGATGCAAGAGGAGATTATTTCTTATGGAGAGATTGTCGATGATTTAAAAGAACATATTGAGTCTATAACGTTTGATAAAGTTTTACAAGTTATGGAAAAAATTGATCTTAAAAATATGGAAGTGACGATTTTAAAACCTAAAGAATAAAACGTCTTCTTTTTTTTGGGAAAATTTATGAAAAAGAGTTTCTTTTTTTTAGTAATTTAGTTATAATATTTCCAAGAAAATAAGGTGAAGAAATGGCACAGAGGAAGAAAAATGTAAAAAAGAAGAAAAAGCAACTGAATCGTCAGACTACGAAAAAAAAAGAGATTAAAAATAAGAAGAAAAAAGTTCAAAAAAAAGTGACCCAAAGTGCTAAAAATAAAAGTACAGAGGTAAAAAAGAAGTCAAGTGAAGTCAAGAAAAAGACGAGTGCTGTTAAAAAAGAGACGGTAAAAAAAACAGAAGTAAAAAAAGTTAAAGAGGAGCAAGTTAAAAATAAAGTAAGGGCTTTAGAACAAGAAGAACTTAAAAAAAATAAAAAGAATCAAACAACAGATAAGATAGAGAAGAAAGTAGAAAAAAAAGTTCCAAAAAAAGTAAAAGAAACGTCTAAAAAAATCGAAAAGAAGAAACTTCTAGATTTAGAAGTTGAAACAAAACGAAAAGAAATTATTGAAGAGGTTTTTGAAGAAGAAAAGAAAGTTGTTCCAAAGAAAAGAAAGTTTAAACTAAAATGGCTATTTTTTGTTTTTTTCTTAGGAGGCTTAGTTGTTTTATATCAATTTCCGTATGGGGTGAGTACTCATTTATCAGAAGCGTCCAAAAAAAGATTGGATGTTCCTAAATTTATGAAATTAAGTGAAGAGTGTTGCAATTATAATGCTATTTTTTCAGGTCCAAGAAGTTATGATTCTTTAAAAAAGGAAATGGAAAAAATTATTAGTCAATATGAAATTTTAGATTGTGATGGAAAGCACTATTATTATAATCGAGAACAGGATTATACGATTACGGAGTATGGATTTATAAGGGGAAAAATTTTTAATAAAGTGTATATTAATTATGGTATAGGTAATTCTTGTTCGATCGATACGCAATTTCGAAAGTTAGAACTTCTTCCTAATGATTACTCTTTAAAAGAAGCACGAAAAGATGGGAATTATGTTATTGATCAGGATACCATTTATAATAAAGAAACCTATTATACTTTTCAAGAAAATGTAAAACAAAAAATTCCTAGTACATTAAGAATTGTGTCTACAGTGAATGAGGGAGAGGTTGTGATTACTGATATTGAATATCTTAGTGATGGTAAGTTTAAAGTGGTGTATGATGGAACGAGAAATTCTAAAAGTAATGAGAAAGGAATCATTGCTGTTAAATATAATCATCTTGGTGTAAGTAAAGGAAAATTGTATGCTTATAATGGGGATGAAGTTAGTCATGGCTATTTTATTATGAAAATTCCAGAATAATATAATTAGCACTTTTGTATTGACAGTGCTAATTTAAAGTGGTAGGATTAAGATGTAAAAAGTAATGGTATACTTTTTATGGTATTGTGTATTATAAAAAAGAAAGGAAATGATTATTTATGATGATGATACCAAGAAGAAATGATTTTGGACTTTTAGAGGATATTTTTAGTGATCCGTTTTTTAGAGAAAGTGAAACAAAAGTTATGAAAACCGATATAAAGGAAAATGCAAATGGTTTTTCTTTAATTGTTGATTTACCAGGTTATGAAAAAGAAGAGATTAAGATTGAAGTAGAAAATGGTTATTTAACCATTCATGCCTCTAAAAAAAATGAAATAGAGGAGAAGGAAGAGGGAAAATATGTTCGCCGTGAAAGGTATTTTGGAGAGTGTTCAAGAAGTTTTTATGTTGGAGAAGCTCTAGAAACAGAAGATGTTTGTGCCCAATTTAATAATGGCGTTTTGAAATTAGAAATTCCTAAAGTTGAGGAAAAGAAAGAACTTCCAGAAAAAAAATACGTTCGAATTGATTAAGTAGACCTTTTTCTACTTTTTTTGTACATTTTTTTAATTATTTATGATACAATTAAATAGGAAGAGGTGTTTATATGAAAAAAATAATGATGCTAATTGTTGTGTCTTTGTTTTGTTTAACTGGTTGTGGAAATGAAACTAAAACAATGACATGTACAAGAAGTATGAACCAAAATGGTTTAGGTATGGATTTACGTTATGAAGTAGAGTATTCAAAAAATACGGTTACAAAGGTAAAATCTATTGAAAAAGTAACAAGTAGTTCTAAAGATGTTTTAGAAAACTATAAGGAAGCTGTTGAAGCTATTTATGAACCTTATAAAGATGTTGAACATTATAATTATGAGCTTAAAATCGACGGTGATACTTTAACAAGTACTTTAGAAGTTGATTACAGTAAAGTAGACACTAAAAAAATGATTGAAATTGATAGTGCTAATGCTCAATTAATTAAAGATGGTAAAATCAAAATTGATGATATCAAAGCTATGTATGAATCATCAAGTGTTGGAGCAACTTGTACAAAATAAAGTTCTGATTTAGAACTTTTTTTAATTTTGGTGCGTTTATGTTTTATCCTAAACAAGTTCCTTATTTATTAAATAAGGAGTTTCAAATTAATGTAGATTATCAAGAACAGGAAATAGAAGAGTTAAAGGATTATGTGATGTGTTTTTGGAGTATGCAATCGAAAAGGATTTGCTCTAATGAGATAGCGGTGTCTATTTTACCTGATGCTTGTATTGATATTGTTATTGATTTTACAAATGAAATCATTTGCTTTGCCGGATTTAGTAAAGAAACGATGGTTTTAGAACTTAAGCAAAAAATTGACATTCTGGGAGTGCGTTTAAAGCCAAGTAGTTTTTTTCTGATGTTTCATATAGAGGCATCAAAAGTGATGGATCATCCTATTCTTTTTGAAGATATCGATTCTAGTGATACTTTAAAAAATATTTTTATGATAAAAAAAGATTTTAATAGAAAGCTATTATTAAAAGATTATTTGTTATCAAAAGTCACACATATAGAAGATAAAAGAATGCTTTTATGGGTGGATCAGTTGTATAAAGAACCACGAGAACAACGAGTTTATGAAATGGCTAAAACTTTTGGCTATCACTCAAGGCATTTGAATCGAATATTTAAGAAATATTATGGTGTGTCTCCTAAAGTACTTTTAAATATTTTAAGATTACATTTGTGTTTAACTTTGTTACTGGAACAAAAAAATTTAATGGAAATTATTTCTTTATGCGGTTTTTATGATCAATCTCATTTTATAAAAGAAATTAAAAGATATACAGGTTTTTCTCCACTTGAACTTATACAAAATTAAATGTCTTTTTTTTACAATACGTTTTTTTATTTTTTTGCTATTTTAAGGTTGGAGGAAAAAAGATATGTATGAAAATTTAACACCAAATTTAATGGTTAAGAGCGTATTTGAATCGTTAAAATTTTATGAAGAGATGTTGGGCTTTCAAAAAGTATTAACGGTACCAGAAACGGGAGAAGATTTACAATTTGCTATTCTTAAGAAAGATAACATTACGCTTATGTTTCAAGAACAAAAAAATTTGATTCAAGAGTACCCAAGTTTAGATTGTGAAGAAATTAAACCTTGTTTAACCTTATTTATTACGGTATCTAATGTTTTGGAGATGTATGATATCTTAAAAGAGAAGGTTCAACTAGCAAGTGAACTTCATAAAACTTTTTATGGTAAAAATGAATTTGCTATTTTTGATAATAATGGTTTTATTTTAACCCTTGCTGATTAAATTTTAAAGTAAACACAGTTTTACTTTTTTTATGGTATAATAAAACCGTGTATAAGGAGTGTATTTTATGAAAAAGATTATTTTTATTTTGGGATGTTTACTTTTTATTTTTTGTATTACAGGGTGTAAAAGTTCTGAATCTAAGGTTCAAGAAGAAAAAACATTGGAACAACTTATTTCTGAAAATAATTATATTCTTTTGGATGTTCGATCAGAAGAAGAATTTAGTAAGGGGCACTTAGTTGGGGCTTTAAATATTCCTCATGATATTATTCGTGAAAATCTCTCTTTTCTTGATAAAAGTAAAGTATTGCTCGTTTATTGTCGAAGTGGCAATAGAAGTAAACTGGCTTATAATACTTTAAAAGGTTTGGGGTATCAAGTGTATGATTTGGGGGCTTATGATTCTATTGATTTAGAGAAGGAATAAATTTGACGTAAATTAGACGAAAATCCTTTTATTAAATTTATGATTTGGGTATAATAAATATAGAATAGGAGTGATAATATGGATGAATTTGATTTTTCAATGGAGGATATTAATGCTTTATTAAATTCAATAGATACAGAAGAAAAAATGCAATCTTTTCTCTATATGAAACCTAGTGAGTTTCATACTATTCTAGATGAAAATATGAGACAAAGTTTAAAACAAAGGTATCAGATTGCTGAAAGGTATTATCTTAAGCCTTTAGAAAAATTACTTTTATTTCAGGGAAAGCAAATAGGAAAATATTTAATGCCTTATCGTCCTGAAGATGATTTATCTATCAATGAACAAATTGTTCGAGCTAGTATTGAACTAAATAAAATAGGTTTTACTACTGAACAATTACGTGGCTATGTTCCACAAACTGTTGAAGATTTAAAAGCTTTGCTTCCAGATGATAAAACAGCAACGGAAAGTAGAGGACGTTAATTGCTATTGAAAAAAGAATGTAGGTATGATAACATAATAATGTCTTAAGAAAAAGGCATTATTTTTTGGGATGTTGGTGAAGGGGTTTAACACGCCACCCTCTCAAGGTGGTATTCACGGGTTCGAAACCCGTACATCCTACCAATTGATATTTAAAAGCTTTTAAAAGAGCTTTTTTTTATAGACAAAAAATAGAAACTGAGATAAAATAAAGCCAATTTATGATTTAGGGGTGAAATTGTATGAAAAAAGACGTTTTAGGAATGAAACAGCTTATTTTATTGATTTTAATTTTTGTGGTTTCTTTTTGGGGAATTCATCATCTTGATGTGCTTCTTCGTTTTTTTAATAAAATTTATTATGTTTTTCTTCCTTTTATTTTAGGAGGCGTTCTCGCTTTTATTTTAAATATTTTAGTGAATAAAATAGAAACTTTTCTTTGTAAAAGAGTTAAAATAAGAAAAGAGCGTTTAAGAATTCTTTCTATTTCAATTTCTTTACTTATCTTTATCTTTGTTTTGGTTCTTATTGCTTTTTTACTTCTTCCTCAATTGATAGACAATATTGCCTTACTTATTAATAATCTTCCAACTTTAATCGAAAATACGAAAAATTATATTTTAGATTTATTGAATCAGTATCCTAAAATGCAAAGTGAAATAGAAACGTTTTTCTCTAATAGTGGGACGATGACTGATTTGTTATCTAACGTTTTAAATTATTTATTAAGTAGCGCTTCGGGCTTTGTTGGAAGTCTTATTTCTGGATTTATTACTTTTTTTACAGCGATTATTTTCGCAATTTATATGCTTAGTTGTAAAGAATATTTAAGTGAAGGAAGTAGAAAAGTTATTTTAGCTCTTTTTAATAAAAAACAAGCTGAAAAAGTATTTACTATTGGTCAACAAGTTAATAAAACTTTTACTAAATTTATTACTGGTCAATGTTTAGAAGCAGCTCTTTTAGGTCTTCTTATGTTTTTGGCGTTATCACTTTTCCAATTCCCTTATACTTTAATTATCTCAGTTTTAACCGCTATTACCGCTTTAATTCCTATCTTTGGTGCTTTGATTGCCATGGTTATAGGCGCTATTTTAATTTTTACTTCTGAACCTTTAGATGCTCTTATTTTTATAATCGTTTTCCAAGTAGTACAACAAATTGAAGGAAATTTTATTTATCCAAAAGTGGTTGGTAAATCAGTAGGATTATCTCCTATGTGGACCTTACTGGCTATAAGTGTAGGAGGAAGTTTGTTTGGAATTGTGGGCATGCTTATTGGACTTCCACTGGCATCGATTCTTTATGCTTTGTTTAGAGAATTCATTTATGTAAAATTAAAGAAGAAAGGTTTGTAATTGAGAATTATGATTTATGATAATTGGTTTTATACGTTAAAGCAAAAAGTGATTTTTTTAACGGTTTATGAAATAAAAATGCAAAAAGCAATTTTTGAAATGGTCAAGCGTTTTCCTTTTCTTTTAACTGATATTATTTTAGATGAGCCTTATTGTTTATTAGAAGATTTAGAAAAAAAGACTCAGAAAATGATGGCGACTATGGTCGAATTGATTAAACGTTTAGAAGTAAGTCAAGAATCTTTTATTAAGGAAGACTTAGAAATGATGGTAAAGTGTTTAGAAACAAGTTTGATTCATGAAAATAGAATGCATCAAAATTTTTATCAGCTTCTTTTATTTCGAAAAGAGGATCGACTAACAGAAGAAGGTTTTGCTCGTTTTAAGAAAAAGGAAAGCGATTATCAGCAAAAGATTTGTTTTTATGAAGAAATTTTTTATAATCATAATGTAGATAATGAAAGGAATCCAAATGGAAGACTATAAAAACATTGAAAGAAGCATTATCAAACGTTTCCGAAAAGAAATTTGGCATCCTTTTGTTAAAGCCATTAACGATTATCAATTAATAGAAAATCACGATAAGATTATGGTTTGTATCAGTGGAGGTAAAGATTCTTTTTTAATGGCTAAGTGTTTAGAGGAACTTAAAAGACATGGAAAAATTGATTTTGAGTTAAAGTATGTTGTGATGAATCCTGGGTATAGCCAAAAAAATATCGATTTAATTAAAAAGAATAGTCGTTTATTAAATATTGATTTAGAACTTTTTGATACCGATGTTTTTGAGGTGGCGAATAAGTTGAATCCAAAAAGCCCTTGTTATTTGTGTGCCAGAATGAGAAGAGGACATCTCTATAATAAAGCACAAGAACTGGGGTGCAATAAAATTGCTTTAGGCCATCACTTTGATGATGTTATTGAAACGACTTTGCTTTCTATGTTTTATGCCTCTGAAGTGAAGACTATGATGCCCAAACTTTACAGTGACCATTTTAAAGGCTTACAACTTATTCGTCCAATGTATCTTATTAAAGAAAAATCAATTAAAGATTGGGTTGGTTATAATCGTTTGACCTTTTTAAATTGTGCTTGTTCTTTTACTGAAAAAAATGATTTAGAAAAGAATAGTAAACGAAAAGAGATTAAGTCTTTCATTCAACTGTTAAGAGAAAAAAGTGATGAGATTGATCAAAATATTTTTAAAAGTCTAGAGAATATTAATTTGAATTGTATCTTAGGCTATCGGGTGGATGATAAAAAAGTTTCTTTCTTAGATGATTATGATATAAACAAATGAATGTCAACTGTTTTATGAATTCGTTTGTTTTTTTTGACTTTTAATACTATACTTATAGTAGGGATGGTGAAATATGAAGAAAAAGACAGTTGCAACGTTAGTTGCTGGAACAGCAATTGGTGCTGGATTGGGTGTGTTGTTTGCTCCAAAAAGTGGAAAGGAAACAAGACAAGATTTGAAAAATAAAATTACAGAATTAAAAGAAAAGTTGGAAAACGTTAAAGTAAAAGATGTAAAAAAATATGTTTCAGAAAAAATAGAAAAATTGGAAACCGATTTAAAAGCGTTAGATAAAGAAACGGTTTTGAAAGCAGCAAAGAATAAAGCTAAAAAAATTGAAGCGGATTGTAAAAAATTAGCAAGATATGTAAAGGATAAAAGTGAACCTATTTTAGAAGAGGCTGTGGATGCTTTAAGAGTAAAAGCGATTGAAGTGACGAAGCAAGCAATTGAAAAATTAGAAAATAAGTAATCTTCGGATTTCTTTTTTTTTACTTGTTTTTTTAAAATATGCTATAATTTTTTAGAGGTTATTATGAAAAAAATAGGATTTTTAATCGTTTACTTGTTTTTTAGTTTAATATTACTCTCTAATGTTTGGGCGAAAGCAAGCGAATACGATTATTTTAATTTAGAAAACTTAAATTTAGATGTAAAAACTAATCATCTTTTGCTTTATAATTTAAAAGATGAAAAAGTTGTTTATCAAAAAGGCTATGAAGATAAAATTTCGATTGCGAGTTTAACAAAAATAATGACGGCAATGGTAGCGATTGAAAACAATGAAGATTTAGATAAAATCGTTACTATTCCTAAAGAAGCCTTCTATAATACAAATGGCTATGCAATGGCTGGATTTAAAATGAATGAAAAAGTTACCATTCGAGATTTACTTTATGGAACACTTCTTCCAAGTGGAGTCGAAGCAGCCCAAGCCTTAGCTGTACTTACTGGTGGAAATCTTGACAATTTTGTGGTTTTAATGAATGAATTAAAAGATAAAATAGGAATGAATGCGACTCATTTTAGTAATCCTGTAGGAAGAGATGATGAAAATAATTATTCAACTTTAGAAGATTTAAAAAAGTTGATTCTCTATGCTCTTCAAAATGAAGTGTTTGAAACTATTTATACCACGCGTTATTATAAGACGACGAATTATTTAGAACTTTATAGTACCTTAGTTGGACCCTCTGAAAAATACCATCTAAATGTGGGATCAATAAAGGGTTCCAAATCTGGTTTTACTAAAGATGCAGGGCTTTGTTTATCAAGTTTATATGAATTTGATAATGTAGAGTATTTATTGATTCTTGCTGGTTCAATGTATCAAAATGGCTTTCCTAATCATATTGTAGATTCTTTAGAAATTTATAATTATTTTAATGAACATTATGATTATATAAATGTTTTAGAAAAGGATCGTGTTCTTGCTCATTTAAAAGTTCAAGACGCAACTTTAGAAGATTATTTTATTAAGAGTAGTGAAGATGTTTCGTTTTATTTAGAAAAAGAGATAAAGGATTTTTCTTATCAATATGAAGGTATAGAAGTCCTAAATCGAAAGATAAAACAAAATGATTTTCTTGGTAAAGTAAAGGTGTTTTATAAAGAAAATCTTCTTTATTCTTATGATGTTTATTTAAATCGTGAAATTAAGTATAATTATACGGATTATAAAATTATGGGAATCGTCCTTGTTTTTTTGATTATCTGTCTTTTTTCGATTTGTAAGTTAAAAAAAAGAAAACGAAAAAAAAGAAGAAAGATTTGACAAAATTGAGTGGGGGGGGGGTATAATTTAAATATAAAAATTGTTTCTTAGGAATAGAAGTGTTACAATGTTAAGGGAGAGTGTAAAAAAATGCTAAAAGTAGAACACGTAACAAAATATTATGGAGAGAATAAAGCTGTAGATGATCTATCTTTTACCGTTAAAGATGGAGAAATTTTTGGGTTACTTGGCGTAAATGGTGCTGGTAAAACGACCACGTTTCGAATGATTAATGGACTTCTAGATATAAGTAGTGGAACCATTACGATTGATGGACAACCTATAAATTATGATTTGACAAATAAATTGGGTTTTTTAACAGAAGAAAGAAGTTTATTAACTAAGTTAACGGTTAAAGAACAAGTTATCTTTTATGGTATCTTAAAAGGAATGGAAGAAAAAGAAATAGTAGAAAAACTTGATGAGTGGCTTAATTATTTTCACATTACTGAGTATAAAGATCGAAAAATAAAAGAACTTTCTAAAGGAAATCAACAGAAAGTACAATTTATAACCGCCATTATTAATGAACCGAAACTTTTAATATTGGATGAGCCTTTTTCTGGTTTAGATCCTATTAATGTTCAAATGTTTATGGATGTGATTAAAAAGCTAAAAAAACAGGGAACAAGTATTATTTTTTCATCGCATAGAATGGAACACGTTGAGATGTTTTGCGAAAAGTTAGTTGTTTTGGTTAAAGGAAAAAGTGTCTTATCGGGAGAATTAAAACAAATAAAAAAAGAATATCGAAAGAAAAATATTCATATTGTTTGTGATGAGGTCGACATAACAAAATTGCAAAAAGTAAGTGGAGTACTAGAAGTTATACAAAACGAAAATGAAATCGTAGTAAAAATAAGTAGTGATGAGAATGTTAGTGATGTTTTTGATTTTATTAAAAATTGTAAAAATGTAACTAAATTTGCTGTTGAAGATGCTACACTTAATGAAATTTTCTTAGAGAAAGTAGGTGCTTCTTATGAAGAATAAACTAAAATTTTTAGTTAAACAAAGTCTTAAGAAAAAATTAGATACCAAATGGTTTAAAGTGGCAAACATTTTAATTTTGGTTTTATTAATTGGTATTATTAATGTTGATCGTATTATTAGTTTTTTTGGTGGGGATTTTCAAAATGTAACGAAAGTTTATGTGGTAGATGATGCAAATGCTTATTCTCTTTTTGAAACTAATTTTAAGGCTTTATCTGAAAAATTAGAAGATTTAGGAAATTATGAACTGGAGAATACGACTAAAAATATAGAAGAATTAAAAGAAGAAATAAAAGAAAAAGAAGACATTATTTTAACTATTCAATCTTCTGATTTAGAATATATTAAAGCTGATGTGATTAGTTTTGATCCAATTGATACCTTAACAGAACAACTCTTTCAAAACAGCTTAAATCAAGTGAAGTCAGCTTATGTTTTGCAACATAGTGGAATGAGTGAAGAAGACATACAAGCCTTGACAAGTAATGTATCGATACAAAAAAATGTGACTAATCCAGAACTTGACTCGAATGCTGAAGGGAAAGACATTGTTTCATCGGGTCTTATCGTGGTTATGATTGTTCCTTTCTTCTTACTTATTACGATGTTAACTCAGATGATTGGTGCTGAAATTAATGATGAGAAATCAACAAGAAGTATGGAGATTATTATTTCCAATGTTTCACCAAAGGTTCATTTTTCATCAAAGATTATTGCATCTACGGCTTTTGTTTTAATTCAGGCGTTGGTATTATTTGTTGATGTGCTCATTGCTTTTGTTGTTCGAAAGCTACTTGGTGCTTCGATACTTGGGGGAATGAATAGTGATGTTTCAGGATTTATTACGGAGACACTTGATACCGTTAAGAATACAGGAGTACTTGATTTATTAATTCAAGGGTTGCCTTTTATTATTTTACTTTTCTTATTTAGTTTTCTTGCCTATGCAACACTTGCGGGAGTTCTTGCTTCAATGACTACTAATATTGAAGACTATCAACAACTTCAAACCCCTTTAATGATTATTTTATTAGTAGGCTACTATATTGCCATTATGGCTTCGGCTTTTGAAGGTGCGCTATTTGTAAAAGTGATGGCTTATATACCTATGCTTTCTTTCTTAATCGCCCCTGTGATTTTCCTACTCGGTCAGATATCCATCTTTGAGCTTGCTTTATCTACTCTTATATGTGGTGTTGTCACCTACTTATTATTCCATTTTGGACTTCGTATTTATAAAGTGGGTATTTTAAATTATTCCAGTCAAGATTTATGGAAAAAAATATTTAAATCTTTAAAAGAAAGATAAAAAGAACTCTTTATTAAAAAAAGAGTTTTTTTGAGTCAAAAATACTTTTTGGAAAGAAGGAATTTAAATGATAAAAGTAGTGTTTGTCTGTTTAGGAAATATATGTAGGTCGCCGATGGCAGAGTTTATTTTTAAAGAGATTGTGAGGAGAAAAGGAAGAACTGATTTTTTGATAGAATCTCGAGCAACAAGTAAAGAAGAGGTAGGAAATTCTATTTACTATTTAGCAAAAGAGAAGTTACAAGAAAAGAAAATAGATTTTCAAGAAAGAGAAGCAAAAGTATTAAAATTGGAGGATTATGAAAAATACGATTATATCATTGCTATGGAACAAATTAATATCGAAGCAATTACAAGAATTTGTAATGGAAAAAAAGAAAAAGTCTTTCGACTTTTAGATTTTACGAAGCAACCAAGAGATATAAAAGACCCTTGGTATACTAGAGATTTTGAAAGTACTTATGTAGATATTTTAGAGGGGTGTTTTGCTTTTTATGAGTTTTGTAAAGAAAAAGAATTATAATGTTATCTTGTAATTCTTTTTTCTTCATATTCCGATAATGCTGTTTTTACAATTGCTTTTATAGTTTCAAAATTAGCGTAAACTTTTTCTTTTATATGTGAAGGAACAGCAAATTCGATTCTTTCTTCCATTCTTAAAAATACTTTTTCTATATTTTCTTTTGAAATTAGAGGTATTTTTGATTTCAATTTTTCTATAAATTCTGCAGATGAAACGCTTAGAAAATCATGAAGGAGTTTTTCTATTCCTTGAGTGAATTTTAAAGAATAATGAATGTGATTGTCTGTCTGAGTACTAAAGCAAAAATCATTGTCCATATATAAAAGTCTATCATTATCAAATAGGGGCTGTAAAAAAATTTCTTCGTCGTTTTCGACAATACCCCAATTTTCTTCGTGACGGTCGGTTTGTCCTGTTAATACATCAAAGATAAAAATATCTACTAATTGACTCATTAATTTATTTACGATTTCTATTCGATTAGGGTGGCTAAGATAACGATACTCAAAGGCGGCCCATACTCCTTCTAGACAATTGTATTTTTCTATTTCTTCATCTGTATCAAAATCTGTTATATTTTTATTTTTGTATAAACAATTTTTTACATAATCTTTTAAGAGGTCGTAACCTTTTGTATAATTATGATTGGCAAGTTTAAAATTTTTAGAAATAACACCTTTGCCCTCTCCAGATTTATAGGCTAAATCATAGTGAGTGGTAGGTATAGAAAAATCGTGTGCCAGTTCTTCAGCAATTAATTCATAATAACATTGGTGTGTATAATCAGGAGTTTTGTAAATATAGATTTCATTGTTGTAATAAAAGATGTATTTAATATGAGAATGGCCAAATTCTTCTACCATTGATTCATTATTACGCCAAGGAATCATTCTAAAGCTTGGGTCATTAGCGAGCTCATCTAAATTAATAAAACCATTTGTTCTTTTTACATTTTTCATAATAGTCACAGCTTTCTTTTTTTATTTTAACATAAAATGAATACAAAATCTTTTATTTAGGAGAAAGTAAAAGATTATCTTGTTTTTTTATTTTCTTCGTATTCAGATATCACTGTTTTTACTAGTATTTCTATTTTTTTAAAATTAGTACTGACTTGTTTTTTTATGCCTTTAGGAATAGGTGCTTTGATTCTTTTTTCTATTCTTAAAATTATGTTATCAATATTCTCCTTGGTAATAAGTGGGATTTTTTCTTTTAATCTTTCTATGAATTCATCATCAGAAACACTAAGAAATTCTGAAAGTGATTTTTTTAATCCTTCATTGAAATTTAAGTAAGAACCTTTATTAGATTCTGTATGAGGAGTAAAGTAAAAATAGGTTTCATTAAATAAAATGAATTCATTATCATAGAGAGGTTGTAAGAATATTTCATCTTTATTTTCAGCAATACCCCAATTTTTGATGTGACGGTCATTATGTCCTGTTAATGTATCAAAAATAAACATATCTACCAATTGACTCATTAATTTATTTACGATTTCTATTCGATTAGGGTGATTAAGATATCGATATTCGAAAGAGCCCCAAATGGCTTCTAGATTATTATAGATTTCTGTTTCTTTTTCAATTTCAAAATTGTTTAGAACCTTATCTTTATATAAACAATTTTTTACATAATCTTTTAAAATTATGTCTCCTCTAATGTAAGTTGTATTTGGCAGTTTAAAATTTTTTGAAATGACACCTTCCCCATATTCGTGTGACTTAGCTAAATCATAGTGAGCTGTGGGTATAGAAAAATCATGTGCTAGTTCTTCAGCAATTAATTCATAATAGCATTGACATGTATATTCAGGAGTTTTATAAATAAACTCTTCGTCCTCATAAGAAAAAATAAACTGAACGTTGGAGCAACAGTATTCATTATCTATTCCTTCTGGCCAAGGAATTATTTTAAAATTTGAGTCTTTTTCTAGTTCATCTAAATCAATAAAACCATTTGTTCTTTTTACATTTTTCATAAATTTATTACCTTCTTCTCTTTAATTTTATCATAAAATGAATAAAAAAGTTTTTTTTATGACAAAACAGTAGTGAAAGGACTGTTTATTTTGAATAAAAAGAGCGTAGATATTACTGGTATTAATACAAGTGAAATTATTGTTTTGAAACAAAGTGAAATGAATGAATTATTTAAACAGTATCAAAGTGGGGATTTAAAAGCTAAAGATAAATTAATTGAAGCGAATCTAAAATTAGTTTTAAGTATATTAAAACGATTTAATAAAGATAAACATAATCTAGATGATTTGTTTCAAATTGGAGTGATTGGGCTTATAAAAGCTATTGATAATTTTGATTTGTCTTACAATTTAAAGTTATCAACTTATGCTGTACCTCTTATTATTGGAGAGATTAAAAGGTATATTCGGGACAATACATCCATACGGGTAAGTCGAAGCATAAAAGATTTGGCGTATCAAATTTTGAAGTTTAAAGAAGAGTATTTAAAAAATCATGGGAATTATCCTACGAATGAAGAGATTGCCAAAACGTTATCTATTTCGGAATATCAAATTAATTATGCTTTAGATTCGTTAAAAGAGCCAAAAAGTATTTTTGAACCCATTTATAATGATGGAGGAGATACCATTTATTTGATGGACCAAATTGCTGATAAGAAAGATTCGAATCAAGATAAAGATATGTTGATTTCATTAAGAAGAGCTTTAAATAAGATTAAAGAACGAGAAAGAAATGTTTTAATGGAACGTTTTATTATTGGGAAAACACAAATGGAAATTGCAGAAGCTCTACACATTAGTCAAGCTCAAGTGTCTCGAATTGAAAAAAATGCTATAAGCAATGTTAAACGTTTAATAAAATAAGGGTTTTATTTTCTCTTTTAATCAACTTTTCTTCTTCCATTTTTTTTAGTTCACGCATTAAACTACTTCGATCCACACATAAATATTCAGCTAATTCTGTAAAAGAATAGGGAATTGTTATTAAAGTAGTGTTTGAATTCCCAATATTTATTGAAATGTAGGCAAGAATTCGGTCACGAATTTTATTATGAGTTAAAATCTCGATTTTTTCATTGGCTTTTATATTGTTTTCAGTGATTAAGTTTAGTAATTGGTCTATTAAATGATTGTGATAAGGGCATTTAACTGGACAATTTTTAAATATAATGGGGTAATCGATGAAAAAAATTTCAGTATCGGTTTTGCTAATAACAAAAACGCTATCTTTGGAAAAACAAGAAAAGGCATCATTAAAAATCGAGCCTGTGGTTAATTTTTGAATAATTGAAGCTTCTCCATCAATTGTGATTCGAATGATGTCTGCCTTTCCTGATAGAATAAAGCCAATGACTTTTTGTCTGAGTCCAAAACTTAAAATGTATTCGCCTTTTTTAAAATTCTTTTTTTTTATATTGACACAGTTTGACATGACTTCTAATTGTAAATCTTTTATTTTTTTTTGCCCATTATCTAGCATAGTTTCAAGCCCTTTCAAATTTGTTCTAAAATTATTTTAACAAAAACTTTCTTTTGTTGCAATTGCAACAAAAATATTAGAAAAAGAGTGCTAAAATGAACTAAATAGAAAATAGAAGTGGGAGAGTTCAATGAATAAGAAAGAAAAAGATTTGGCAAAAAAGATTAAAATTATTAAAAGAAATGGTAATCAACAGGATTTTGATGCGGAGAAAATAAAAGTGGCAATCCGAAAAAGTGCTGAAAGAGTGATGGTAGAGTTAACACCACAAGCGGAAGAAGAAGTTGTTTCGATTGTTTTAGAGTTTCTAGAAACTCAAACAACGAATCCTGAGGTTCAACAAATCCATAATTGTGTTGAGGCGGCTTTAGAAAAAGTGAATCCTTTGGTTGCAAAAAGTTATCGTGAGTATCGTAATTATAAAAAGGAATTTGTTCATATTTTAGATAAAGTTTATAAAAAGGCTCAAGCCATTAATTATATTGGCGATAAAGAAAATTCCAATACTGATAGTGCTTTAGTTTCTACTCAAAGAAGTTTGGTGTATGGGTCTTTAAATAAAGAACTGTATAAGAAATTCTTCTTAACAACGAGTGAAGTTGAAGCTTGTGAAGATGGGTATATCTATGTTCATGATATGAGTGCAAGAAGAGATACGATGAATTGCTGTTTGTGTGATGTTGGTAATGTTATGCATGGGGGATTCGAAATGGGTAATTTATGGTATAACGAACCAAAGACACTGGATACAGCGTTTGATGTTATGGGAGACGTCATTATTAATACTGCAGCAATGCAATATGGTGGGTTTACCGTTCCCGAAGTAGACACGATTTTAGCGCCTTATGCGGAGAAAAGTTATAAGAAATATTATCAAGAATATTTAGAGATTAAGGGTGAGGATGCCGATAGTGAAGGGGCTAATGCGTATGCTCT
Organism: uncultured Bacilli bacterium; assembly: GCA_910579535.1. Taxonomy (GTDB): domain Bacteria; phylum Bacillota_I; class Bacilli_A; order RF39; family UBA660; genus MGBC108787. The sequence goes on along the minus strand of CAJTUR010000022.1, from coordinate 7,209 downwards.
TAAAAAGGTAGAAAGAGAATGTGAACAAGGGTATCAAGGTATTGAATATAAATTGAATAGTGTTGGTTCTTCGCGGGGAGATTATCCATTTGTAACGTTTACTTTTGGTATTGATACTTCTCGTTTTGGAAAAATGATTGCTAAAATTATTCTTAAAACACATAAAAAAGGTCAAGGAAAAGAAGGGCACAAGAAACCGACTTTGTTTCCTAAATTGGTTTTTTTCTATGATAAAAATTTACACGGAGAAGGAAAAAGCTTGCGAGAGAATTTTTTAGAAGCCATTGATTGTAGTGCTAAAACGATGTATCCTGATTATCTTTCATTAACTGGTGAAGGCTATGTTCCAGATATGTATAAAAAGTATGGCCGTGCGATTAGTCCTATGGGGTGTCGTGCTTTCTTAAGTCCTTACTTTGAAAGAGGGGGAATGGAACCCGCGGATAAAGACGATAAACCTGTTTTTATTGGACGATTTAATATTGGAGCGGTATCTTTACATTTACCGATGATTTTAGCAAAAGCTCGTGAAGAACAAAAAGATTTTTATGAAGTTTTGGATTATTATTTAGAAATGATTCGTAAAATCCATATTCGCACTTATAATTATTTAGGTAAGAAAAAAGCCAGTACGAATCCTCTTGCTTATTGTGAAGGAGGTTTCTATGGAGGAAACTTAAAACCAGGAGATTGTATTGAACCTCTTTTAAAAGCTTCGACGGCTTCTTTTGGAATAACGGCTTTGAATGAATTACAAATGCTTTATAATGGAAAATCTTTAGTAGAGGATGGAGATTTTGCAATTGAAGTTATGAAATACATTAATTGTAAAATTAATGAATATAAAAAAGAAGATAAAATTCTTTATGCTATATATGGAACGCCAGCGGAAAATTTATGTGGTTTGCAAGTAGAGCAATTTAGAAAAAAATATGGTGTGATTGAAGGTGTTTCTTCAAGAGAATATGTGAGTAATAGTTTCCACTGTGGTGTATGGGAAGAGATTACAGGTATTGAAAAACAAGATTTAGAAGGAAGATTTTGGGATTTGTTCCGTGGAGGAAGGATTCAGTATGTCAGGTATAATTTAAATTATAATAAAGAGGCTATGATTACTTATGTTGAAAGAGCGATGGAAAAAGGTTTCTACGAAGGAGTAAACTTATCTTTATCTTATTGTAATAATTGTGGACATGAAGAGCTTGATATGGATACCTGTCCAAAGTGTGGAAGTTCTGATTTAACAAAAATTGATCGAATGAATGGGTATTTGTCTTATTCGCGTGTTCATGGCGATACAAGACTTAACAAGGCTAAAATGATTGAAATATCAGAAAGAAAAAGTATGTAGGAGGCAATATGAGGTATCATAATATAACAAAAGCGGATATGCTAAATGGTGAAGGGCTACGTGTAGTTTTATGGACTAGCGGGTGTTTGCATCACTGTCCAGCGTGTCAAAATGCGTTAACTTGGGATGAAAATGATGGTCTTCCTTTTGATGATGAGGCTATCAACGAAATATATCAAGAACTTGAAAAAGACTGGTGTAGTGGTCTTACTTTATCAGGAGGCGACCCCTTGTTTCCAAAGTCTAGAAAAACGATTCGTGATTTAGTCACCAATGTGAAAAAATTGTATCCTACTAAAACTATTTGGTCGTACACAGGTTATACGTGGGAAGAGTTAATGGAGCAAATGGAAACAGATGAATATTTAAAAGATATTTTAAATAATATTGATGTTTTACTTGAAGGAAGATTTGTTTTGAAATTAGCAAGTGAAAAAGTACGATATGTTGGAAGTAGCAATCAAAGAATTATTGATGTGAAAAAGAGTTTAGAAAAGGGAGAAATAGTTTTATATATTGATAATAAAGATTTAATAAAAAATAATGGAGAGGTAACTATGGAAGGATGTGCTTGTCGATGTTAAGACAACGAGGATTTGAAATTGCTAAAGGATGGGAAGATAAAGAGATAAATTTACCAGTTAGAAAGACTAAAAACAGTGCTGGATACGATGTAGAGGCCGCAGAAGATATTGTTATTCCGCCATTTCAACTAGGAGGAAAACCAACGCTTATACCAACCGGTTTAAAGGCTTATTGTGGGGATGATGAATACTATATTTTAGTGAACCGAAGTAGTGGACCTAAAAAAGGATTGGTTATGAGTAATAGTATCGGTATCATTGATGCAGATTATTATGGAAACGAAACGAATGATGGGCATTTTTATTTTCAATACTATAATATTTTAGATCATGATTTGGAAATAAAAAAAGGGGATGTGATAGGTCAAGTTATTTTTCAAAAATTTTTAGTTGTCGATGAAGATCATGCTGAGGGTGTACGTAAAGGCGGATTTGGAACTACTGATAAGTAATTTTATTAGAAATGTAATAAAAATTTATTACATTTTTTTATTTCGTTTTATTTTGAAACTATTTTGATATTAGTTTGTATTGATAAAAATAATTTAGTTTGTTATAATTTAATTATTAATAGGGTAATCTCCTGTAAATAAGAATAAAGAGAAAAGATAGGGAAATACTAAGAGAGTAAGGAGTATAGGTATGCAAGAGTCAAAAAATAAAATGAGTATGGAAAAAAGAATCATATTGGGTGTTAGTTTGTTGGGATTATTAGCGATGGTTATTGGGGTGAGTTATGCTTATTGGGCAACCAATGTTTCTCAAAAAAGTGTTAATAAAATTACAAGTGATTGTTTAAAGCTTAATTTGACAAGTGAAAGTGAAGCGATCCGTTTAGATAACGCTTACCCGTTAACTGATGAAGAAGCCAATTTATTAGAGCCTTATACATTTACGATTGAAAATATCTGTAATACAAATGTCAATTATAAAGTGAATTTAGAAGTTATGAATGTTGCTAATCGATTAAATAGTTCATTTATAGAGTTACAAGTTGATGATCAAGCGTATCAAAAATTAACTACTTATTCAGTAGCAAGTGAGAGCTATTATAAAAATATATATAATGATAATTATACTGTCTCTGAAAAATATGAATTTATAAATGGAAGTTTAGGAGCTAAGAAGAGTAAAAGTTATCGTATTAAGCTTTGGATGAGTAAAGATGTTACTTTAGAAGATGACGTTATGAATAAATCTTTTATTAGTAAAGTGACTGTTGGGGCAACTTTAAGAACTGAGCCACTTCCAGGTAATATGAGTGAAGTAGCTAATATTGGTGATTATGTGAGTTACACACCAGAAAAGACAAGTTATGAAATAGCAAGTAATTTAACTGGTTATACTTCGAATCAAACGATTAATCCAAGTGAACTTAACTTATGGAGAGTCATTCGAAAAAATGATGATGGAAGTATTGATTTAGTTTCTGAGTATGTATCTAGTACAGAAGTATATTTCAAAGGAAAAGAGGGTTATAAAAATTATATAGGAACATTAAATAAAGTAGCTCAAAGTTATGAAACCAGTGGTATAACTAGTGGTTCAAGGTATATAGGATATGATGGACAAACAGAGAATATTATAGATGAAACAATGTTAAATATAACATCGGCTCCTTGGACAGAAAATACAACGGCTGAAAACAGTCCTAAAGGAAGTGAAAGAGAAGCTCAAGGTGGTGGTGATATGCTTTATGAAAATGATACAGATTTAGTAAGAGCGGCTTGTGGTAATTTAAAAGCTTATCAAGTAAATGCCCCAACTACGTTATCACAATATTGGTTGGCTAGTCGTACTTTTTTTTACATTGTTAATAGTAATTGGCAGTTTTGTGTGCGTGGTGTAAATTCTTATGATATGGTATCAGCATCTTATTTATATTTTTATAATAATAGATATTTTGAGGATGATGAAGCAAAATATCTTCGCCCAATCATTACTTTAAAATCAGGAATTCAAGCTAGTGGAGATGGAACAAGTGAAAGTCCTTGGAAAGTGAATTAATGAAAGATATAGTAAAGGCATAGAAAATGTCTTTTTTTAATATTTTTTATCTTTTTACATAAGATTTAAAAAGGTGGTTTTTATGCGTGTTTCTGATTTGCAAATGAAAGATGTAATCAGCTTATTTGATGGAAGAAGACTTGGAAGAATAACAGATATTGAACTTGAACCTGAAGGGGTGATTAAGTATTTTGTCGTAGAACCTAAAAGATTTTTTCGCTTTTTTAGTGCTAAAGAGGAGTTAAATGTGAGTATGAAGCAAATTAAAAAAATTGGAGAAGATGTGATACTTGTTGAAATCTAAGGAATCGAGTATAATGGTTTAGGGAGCTTTTTTATATGAATAGAAAAATATTTATTGTAGCTGTTATTTCTTTGTTTTTAGACCAAATTTCTAAAATAATTATGAGTGTCTTTTTAAATTTTGAGAGTTTGGTTATTATTCCTCATTTTTTTTCTTTGCATTACTTGGAAAATTATGGAGCAGCATGGAGTATTTTTAATTATCGGGTTGAGTTTTTAATTTTTGTTAGTTTTATTGCTTTGTTTATTTTATTTCGTTATTTATATAGTTTTAAATTAAATACGCGCAATAACATTGCTTTTGGTTTATTATTTGGTGGTATTTGTGGGAATTTAATTGATCGATTGTTTATTGGGTATGTTCGAGATTTTTTATCTTTTAAATTGTTCCATTATGATTATCCAGTTTTTAATTTGGCTGATGTTTTTATTGTTATAGGGGTATTTTTACTTATTATAGCTATTTTTAAAGGAGAAGATAAACGTGAAAATGGTAGTAAAGAATCGTGAAGGAGAACGAATTGATCGTTTTTTAGTTGATGAGGTTTCTTATTCAAGAAGTATCATTAATAAAATGATTGATTTAGGTTTTATATTGGTTTGTAATCAAGTTGTTAAACCAAGTTATAAAGTGAAATTAAATGATGTAATAGAGATTGTACAAGAACTAAAAGAAGAAAGTCAACTAGAGCCTGTTTCAATGGATTTAGACATTCTTTATGAAGATGAACACCTTATGGTTATCAATAAACCAAGCGGGTTAGTGGTTCATCCAGGAAATGGTAATACGTCTAATACGTTAGCAAATGGCCTTTTGTATTATACGAATTCTTTAAGTGATTTAAATGGAGAGGCAAGGCCAGGTATAGTACATCGTCTAGATAAAGATACTTCTGGAGTGATGTTGGTTGCAAAAACCAATCAAGCTCATCAAATACTGAGTGATTGTTTTTCAAGACATGAAATAAAAAGAGAATATGTTGCTCTTTTAAACGGTGTATTTCCTCATGCTCAAGCTAAGATTGATGCACCTATTGGAAGAGATGAACAAGAGCGAAAAAAAATGGCTGTGACGAGTAAACATTCTAAACCAGCTATTACGTATTTAAAAGTACTTCAACGTTATGAAAAGAATACATTGGTTTCTTTAAATTTGGAAACTGGGCGAACGCATCAAATAAGAGTTCATATGCATTATATTGGTTATCCTGTTTTTAATGATCCTGTCTATGGACATCAAGTTTTAAAAGAATATGGACAGTTTCTTCATTCCAAAAATATTGATTTTGTGCATCCTATTACTCAAGAAAAAATGCATTTTGAAGTGCCTCTTCCAGATTATTTTCAAACGTATCTTAATCAATTAAAATAAAAAAAGGATTAAAATTTTTGAAAAAATGTAAACACAACAGAAAAAATAGGGAAGACTATAAATTTGATATTTACCTAAAATATTTTTTATGTGGTAGATGAGTAGATAAGAAAAAGTCATCAGAAAAAAAGATAGGTAAAAAGAAAACATGATGTTTTTAGCAAAAAGGTAAAAATAGATAAGACTTAGTAAAAGAATAAGATTACTTAAATAAATAAATAATAAATCGTTGTCTATTTTATTGGATAAAATAATTTTTTTAAATGGAAAAAAGAGTAAAATATGGCTTGATAAAAAAAATAAAGTAAAGATAAGTATAAGCATAGGCTCACCTCTTTACTAAATATATGTTTTATACTAAAATATTATTACAAGGAGGACGTAATGAATACAATTACAATTACTAAGAAAGATGAAATCGTTATGCGTTTAGTGCATTATTTTATAACTGAAGAAAACTATACACCTATTATTGTAAATGGAGTAAAAGATGAGGTGTGGCTTGAAAATAGTGATGCCAAATATAAAATTGTACGTATTAATTCGAATTATATTTATAATGATGAACAGTTTATGACTGATATGTATAAAATTAAAAATGTAGTTCATCAAATTAAGAAAAAAACTTTATCGTTTTCAATGACTACTCTTAATATTTTTTTAGATGTTAATGATGATGTGAAGTTGTCTGATGATAAATATATTAAATCTATTTTCTTAAAGGATGTTAGTGACAATGAGACCAAAAAAATTAAAAAATTTTTTCCTGGTATTGAAACAAAATTGTTAAAAGATACTCAAGGTATTGATTTGATTTTAAATGTTACAGAAGGGATTAACGCTAAAACTCAAAAAAATAATAAGATTTATGAGTCTACGTTTAAACCTAAGAAAATAGTTGTTACACCTGTGTTAATGGCGATTAGTACTGTTCTTTTTATGCTTTCATATATTTTTAGTCATGGTGCTATGGATGGAGAGACACTTTATGATTTAGGAGCTGTTTCTTCATTTGCTATTAAAAATGGCGAGGTATGGCGACTTGTAACTGGAACTTTTTTACATGGCGGATTGATTCATTTGTTAGTTAATATGTATTCTTTATATGTTATAGGAACTCAACTGGAGACTTTTTTAGGAAGAGGAAAGTATTTAAGTGTTTATTTAATTAGTGCAATTACTGGTAGTTTAATGTCTTGTGTTTGTCAGACTTCATTATCTGTTGGAGCGAGTGGTGCTATTTTTGGTTTACTTGGAAGTTTGCTTTATTTTGGTTATCATTTTCGTGTTTATTTGGGTAATTCGATGAGAACGCAAATTATTCCAGTTATTTTACTAAATTTATTTTTTGGATTTACTTTTTCAGGAATTGATAATGCGGCGCACATTGGAGGACTCATTGGTGGTTATTTTATTACTATGGCATTAGGTATTAAAGGCAAATCTTCTCAAAAAGAGCAAATGAATGGATGGATTGTAACTTTTATTTATATTTTGTTTTTGTTTTTTATTTTATTTAGATAAACTTGTGTTTATCTTTTTTATTTGATAAAAAATGGTAAGTGATATATAATTGAATTACAAATAAGGTA
>CAJTUR010000021.1 GCA_910579535.1 uncultured Bacilli bacterium | reverse complement strand
TTTTATTTACTTAGAAATCTTTAATTTTAAGTCCCCACTAAATTATCTAGAGCCTTTAAAAAGAATTAAAAAATGATTTTAAAGAGCGATTTAAATATTTTAATGAAGGCAACTTTACTGAAAATTCAATGATATTAATAGAAAAATTGAAAATAGAAAGAATAAATCAACAATGATTTTACCAAATTTTCAAAAACAAAAATAATCTTTTATAAAATTAAAGAACAAATGAGGAAGAATACTTAGTCTCTTCCAATCCTTTGGAATCGAAGGGTTTTGATTATTACAGATAAAAAAAAGAACAATATTAGAAGAGTAAAGAAAAACCTCTTTAAAGTATTTTTCTTTTTTTTAAAAGTAGTTTATAATAATACTTGAGAGTGATTTTATGTACAGAAAAACCTACGCTGTCATAGACAGTGAAAAATTAAAAAGGAATACTAAAGAAATAATAAAAAAATACAGCAAATACAACTATTACATTGCTGTTGTTAAAAACAATGCTTACCATCATGGGATAAAAATTGTGAATGACTTAATAGAAGCTGGAATCAATTATTTAGCCGTTTCTTCTTTAGAAGAAGCGTTAGACATTCGTAAAATAAATAATGAAATTCCCATTCTGGTCTTAGAACCCATTTCCCCCGAATTTATCGACGATTGTCAAATGAATACGATTACGTTAATGATTGAAAACTTAGAAGAATTAAAAAAATTAAACGAAAAGAAATTAACTTACCCTCAAAAAGTGCATTTAAAAATTGATTCAGGTATGAATCGTCTTGGCTTCAAAGAAAGAACAGAAATAAAAGAAGCCGTAAAAATCATTGAAACAAATGAAAAAATAGTTTTAGAAGGCTTATTCACCCATTTTGCTACTAGTGGAAGAAACGATAACTATTATGACCAACAATTAGCCACCTTTAAAGAATTAACAAAAGACATGCACTTAAAAGACATTCCCATTATCCACATTGACCGAAGTTTAACCTTTGTAAGCCATAAAAAACCAAGCTTTGTAACAGGCGTAAGATTAGGCATCGTTCTATTTGGATTCAATGGTTCAATTAAACCAACTAAAAACATCAAAGGAAAACTAAGTAATCTAAAAAGACAATTTGTATTAAAAAGAAACCATATAAGTGAAAGTATTTTAGAAAATCATCTAAAACTTGAAACCGCTTTTTCTCTTTACTCAACAGTCATGTCCATAAGAACCGTTAAAAAAGGCGAGATAGTAGGGTACAATGGCTTTTATAAAGCAAAAAAAGAAGAACGAGTGGCCACTTTACCGATTGGTTACGCGGATGGAGTCACAAAAGAATTTCAAAACGTTGCTATCAATGGTAAAAAATATAAAATTATAAACGATGCCATGGATATGTTATCCGTTTTAGTAGATGAATCTGTAAAAATAGATGATAAAGTAGAAATATTTGGAGAGACTATAAGTATAAAAGAAGTAACAACGAAATTAAACATAAACAGCTATCATTTATTTAACCTTATTAGTAATCGAGTACCAAGAATTCATAAAGATAAAGAAAAAGAAATAGAAATCAAATATTGAGGTGAGACCATGAACTTCGAAGTATTAATACTCGGCACCGACGCCAATGCCTATTATATGGCCAGATGTTGTTACGAAGCATACAAGAAAAAAGCTTATCTTATAGGCAAAGATCGCTTAGCTTTTACTAAATTTTCTAATATTTTACATGTTAGCTATGAAGAAAAAATTTGGGAAAAAGAGACTTTTTTTGAAATCTTAGAAAACTTTGCCAAAGAGCATAAAGAATCTAAAATTGTCTTAATCAGTACCAATGAAACCTATACAGAATTTATTACAGGAAACAAAAAAAGATTAAGCAAACAGTACGTCTATAATTTTCCTGATTTAAAAATCATAAAAAGTCTTACCAATAAAGAAAATTTTTATAAAACGTATGAAAATGAAAATTTAGTTTTTCCTAAAACGATTTATTATGATTGTGCAAAACAAGATAAAAAAACAGATATGCCTTTTCCAATTGTTTTAAAACCGAGTAATGTCGTCGAATACAACCACTTAAAATTTGAAGATAAACATAAAATTTACAAAATTGAAAATCAAGACGAGTTAGATAAAATAATCAAAAATATAAAAAAAGCGGGTTACAAAGATAAACTTATTCTTCAAGAATTTATTCCTGGGGATGATTCTTATCTTTTTGATTCTGTCGTGTATGTCAATCAAGAGGGAAAGGTAGAATTCCTTTCTTTTGCCCAAATCGGCCTTCAAGAAAGAACCAAATCGATGGTTGGAAACGCCGCTGTTTTAATAAATGGTTTTAACACAACCGATGGAAACGTAAAAAAACAAGCTAAAGAAATAAAAAAATTTATGGAGAACATTCATTACCAAGGCTTTGCTGAAGTCGATATGAAGTACGATGAAAGAGATAAGACATTTAAAGTCTTAGAAATCAATGCCCGTCAAGGAAGATGTAGTTATTACGTCAGTGCTCTAGGGAAAAATCTGGTAAAAGTCCTAGTTGATGATTGTCTTTACAATCTTAAGAATGAGTACGAATTTTTAGACCAAGAAGTTCTTTTATCTTTTGTGCCAAAAGGCATCATAAAAAAATATATAAAAAATAAAGAATTTAAGAAAAAAGCTTTGACCTTGTGGAAAAAAGTAGTCAAACCTATGGATGCCAAATTAGACAAAAATTTTAAAAGATTTCTTATGTTAAGAAAAAGATGGTTGCATTACTATAAAGAATACAAAAACAGTTATTGGAGATGAAAATATGTGTGGAATAATAGGTTTTATTGACCAAAAAAAAATCAGTGAAAAAAAAGAAATTATAAAAAAAATGGCCGACCGAATCCATCATCGTGGACCAGATGGAGAAGGGTATTTTACAGATAAATACATTGCTCTAGGACATAAAAGATTAGCCATTCTAGATTTAAAAGGTGGAGAACAACCTATTTTTAATGAAGACAAAAGTAGGGTAATCATTTTTAATGGGGAAATCTATAATTATGAAGAATTAAAAGAAGACTTAGAGAAAAAAGGGCATAAATTTAAAACAAAAACCGATACGGAAGTCATTCTTCATGGCTACGAACAATACAAAGAAAAACTTTTCCAAAAATTAAGAGGAATGTTTAGTTTTGTCATTTATGATAAAAAAACACAAGAACTAATTGGAGCAAGAGATCATTTTGGGATAAAACCTTTTTATTATTACAAGACGAAAGAGTGTTTTATGTTTGCATCAGAAATAAAAGCATTCTTAGACCATCCGGACTTTCAAAAAGAAGTTAATAAAAAAGCCTTAAAAATGTATTTAATCTTTCAATATTCCATTCATGAAGAAACCTTTTTCAAAAATGTGTATAAATTAAAGCCAGGTCATTATTTTAAATATAAAAATGGTAAAATGAAAATAGCTAAATATTTTGAAATTGATTATTCAAAAACCAATAATACTTATGAAAACTATAAAAAAGAATTACAAGAAGTGTTAGAAGAATCAATAAATTATCATAAAACAACTAGTGATGTAGAAGTAGGCTCTTATTTATCAGGAGGCGTCGATTCATCCTATGTAGTAAGTATCGCAAAACCAAATAAAACCTTTTCAGTGGGGTTTGATATGCCCGGTTTTGATGAAACGGAATATTCAAGTGAACTTTCAAAACGTTTAAATGTAAAAAATGAAAAGAAAAAAATAACCAGTGATGAATTCTTTAACATTCTTCCAAAAATTATGTATCATACCGATGAACCTCATGCTAATCTTTCTACTGTACCCTTGTATTTCTTAAGTGAATTAGCCAGTAAACAAGTGAAAGTTGTTTTATCAGGAGAAGGAAGCGATGAAATGTTTGCTGGATATAATGAATATTATGAGCCAGCACTTTTAAAAATCTATACGAAATTACCTTTATTTTTCAGAAAAAGTTTACGTAAGTTAGTTAGTCCTTTTCCGCATTTTCCAGGCCAAAATACGATTAAAATGTACGGTCAACCTTTTTATGAACGCTACATAGGTCATGGTTCAATTCTGTCTGAAAAAGAAGCAAACGCTATGCTTATTCCAGAGCTTAGAGATAATGAAACCATTGGCGACATAATAAAGCCTTATTATAATAAAGTAAAAGATTGTGATGATATTACAAAAAAGATGTTTATTGATATGTATTTTTGGTTACCTCAAGACATATTGCTAAAAGCAGATAAAATGACCATGGCCAACTCAGTAGAACTTCGAGTTCCTTTATTGGATAAAGAACTTTTTGACTACGCCAGAAAAATTCCAACAAAACACTTAATAAAAAACAAAGCAACCAAAAAAGTATTTAGAGATATTGCGAATCTTTCTATTCCCGATGATTGGGCAAATAGAAGAAAACTAGGTTTTCCTGTTCCTTTTTCAAAATGGCTTAAAGAAGAAAAATATTATAATTTAGTAAAAGAATATTTTAATAAAGAATATGTTAAAGAATTTTTTGATAAAGAATATATTAATCAATTATTAAATGAACACTATACAGGGATAAAAAATAATGGAAGAAAGATTTACAATATTTATGTATTCTTAATTTGGTACGACGTGTATTTTATTAAAAATTAAAAAGGATAAATTACTTATTTTTATCCTTTTGATTTATATAATCTCTCATAGCTTGAATGGCCTCTTCTTCTTCTTTTTTATCTAAAATGGTTTTTAAACGAATATCTTCAATTTTGATTTCCGAATTTTCACATTTGATAATAATAGGGTCATGATTCGAAGAAGAAACTTCTAAAAGGTCACCTTCATCTAAAATAATTTGTACTCGATCTTTTTCTTCAAATATTTTCAATTTTTTCCTCGCTTTCTACTTTGGAAAATAATTCATCTTCAAAAAAATCTTGAAAAGAAATTTCTAGTCCATCACAAATTGTTTTAATGGTTTGTAATTTTGGATTTTTTGATTTTCCATCAATTAAACTTTGGAGAGTACTTTGCCGTAAATGACATATTTTAGACATTTTATTGAGGGAAATTTTTTTTTTCTCACATATTTTTTTTATTTTTGCTGCAACAACTTCTGATAACTGCATAAATGGCCTCCTTTTAAGCATCCTTTGATACTTTATAGGCTCATTATAAAAAAAAGAGAAATGAGTTTTTGTCGAATAACGTCGAAAAAATTAAATTTTTAATTTTCTTTTATCGAAAAGATTTCTATTAAACTTTAACAAAAAATGAAAAAAATTAAATTTTTTTTAATTCATCTATTGACATACTTTAACTATTTTGTTATAGTCTAATTGTGTCCAAATAATGGGCGCTTAGCTCAGTTGGTTAGAGCACCTGCCTTACAAGCAGGGGGTCTGGGGTTCGAGTCCCTAAGCGCCCACCATTTTTATTTTTGCCGACTTAGCGTAATTGGTAGCGCAACTGACTTGTAATCAGTAGGTTGGGGGTTCGATTCCCTCAGTCGGCACCACTTATGGAGGGATAGCGAAGTGGTCAAACGCGGCAGACTGTAAATCTGTTCCTTCGGGTTCCATGGTTCAAATCCATGTCCCTCCACCATTTCTATTATTGCCTCGTAGCCAAGTGGTAAGGCATCAGACTTTGACTCTGACATTCCGGTGGTTCGAACCCACCCGAGGCAGCCATTTATATTATTTTATGATCCGCTAGCTCAGTTGGTAGAGCATTTGACTTTTAATCAAAGGGTCTTGAGTTCGAATCTCAAGCGGGTCACCATCTTGTAAACAAAGTCCTTAAAAGAGGACTTTTAAATTAAGCACCCATAGCGCAATTGGATAGAGCGTTAGACTACGGATCTAAAGGTTAGGGGTTCGACTCCCTTTGGGTGCACCAGATTGATGACAAACTCGAATTATAAAAATTCGAGTTTTAATTTGTTTGTTTAGAGAATATACTAGTAAGTTGATAAAACAAAAACAGATGGTTCTGACTTAAAAAAATTATGATATAATCATAAAAAACGAGGAAAGATGTAAAATGAAAAAACAAAACCTATTTAACAGAATGTATGGCATGATTACCAGAAAGCAAAAAATTAATTTTATTATCATTCTTTTTATCATGGTTATTTCCGCCTTACTGAGTCAACTCTTACCTTTATCTATAGGAAAACTGACGGATGATATACTAAATCAAGAATCATTATCTTTTACTAAAATAATTCCCTTTTTATTATTTATACTTATTGTAACTGTTTCAAATGAAATTATAAAAGTCATTCGTCGAGTGATAGTAGAAGACACATGTACCCATTGTGAAAAAGAAGCTCGAATTCGTGCAATCCATGCTATATTACATGCACCCCTAAACTATTTTAAAAACAATAGAGTGGGAAATATTCATGGTAAATTAAATCGTAGTTTAGAAGGTACAATTCGCTTATTAAAGCTTTTATTCATGGATTTTGCCCCTGCTATCTTTAGCGGAATAGCGGCGATTGTCATTATTTTTTCAAAATTACCATTTTATTTAGCCTTTTTGATGTTACTGGTTATACCAATTGGAATTATGATTATCATGCGCCAAATAGCTACTCAAAAAGGAATACGAGTTTTACTTATGGAAGAAAAAGTTTCAATGGATGGAACGATTGTTGAACTCATGAATGGAATCGAAGTCATACGTGTGACAAATAATACAATTGTAGAAGAAAATCGTTTTAATGAAAAATCAGAAGATTTACGTAAAAAAGAAATGAGACATCATAAATCTATGGCATTTTATGATTGCTTGAAATTCATTAATGAAGCTATATTCACAGTACTTGTTATAGGGATTTCTACTTATTTAGCCGGAGAAGGAAAAATAAGTGTAGGAACGGTTTTAACCGCTTATCTTTGTTTTACGCAACTAACGACTCCACTTCGTGAATTACATCGTATTTTTGATGAACTAGCCGAATCTACCATTCTAGCTCGTGAATACTTTACTCTTGTTGATTTAGAAAAAGACTTTTCTTATCAAGTACCTTCTAAAACGATAAAAAAACAGAAGACAAAAGAAATTATTTTTATTGAAAACTTAAACTTTCAATATGAAAAAAAGGGTAAAAAAATTCTTCAACAGTTAAATTTACAAATAAAAGAAGGGGAATTAATTGGTATTGCTGGTCCTAGTGGTTGTGGAAAATCAACCTTGATTAAAATCTTAACGAAACTAGAGCAAAAAAGTAGTGGAACTGTTCTCATTAATTCTTTTGATTTAGATAATTTATCGCGAAAAGAAATAGCCAAAGAGATAGCTTTGGTTCCCCAAAATCCATTCTTAATTGCTGGTACAATTAAAGAAAATATTTGTTATGGACTACAAAAAAAGGTAAGTGAAAAAGAAATAAAAGAGGCAACTAAAAAAGCCTTTATCGATGATTTTATCGAAAATTTACCAGAAGGATACGACACTCGAATTGCTGAGGGAGGAAATAATTTATCGGGAGGACAAAAACAAAGACTGGCTATTGCTAGAATCTTTTTAAGAAAACCAAGAATTTTAATTTTAGATGAAGCAACGAGTGCTTTAGATAACACCTCTGAAAAATACATTCAAAAAGAAATTGAAAAATTAAAAATAGAAAACAACACAACCATTATTTCAATTGCCCATCGTTTAACGACATTGGAAAACTGTGATGCCATTCTTGTTTTTGACAAAGGAAAGATTGTGCAAAAAGGAACGTATCAAGATTTAATTCAAACGTCAGGCATCTTTCAAGATATGTATCAAGGAAAATTAAAATAAAAAATAAATATTACCTCAAAGGGTATTTCACCTCAAAACAGTAATAGTTAACAATCTAAATTATCCAATTGATTTTGAAGATAAGTTACAGCTTCATCGACACTTATAAAAATAGGAACGCCTTGTTCTTTAAAACGTAAAAAATAGTCTCGATTGCTTTTGATTTTTTCAATATTATCGCTTTTCATCCCTCCATCATAGTTATGTTCTTCACGGTATTTGATGTACCCTAAATGTGTTTCAAAATCGGGAATAACGATCGCATCTGGAACCATATTAACAGAACTTGCTCCAATAATCCAAAAGCCTAATTTTTTTGCTTGTTCTGTAATCACATCAGCTCTTCGTTCTATTTGATCAATTTCTTCAATTTAAATTCCACCAATCCCCTTTGGGAAAAGCATGACAAACCTCCCATAAGTAATCGCCATCAATCCAATGATTTTCTTTTTGATGAGGAACAAAATACGATTTGCCTACGCCACAAGGACCATATATAAAAAATCCTTTTTTATGTGTGATGTATTGTTCTTGTAATTCATTGAAAACAGAAGAACCATCAGTAAATACAACAGGAGTATTTTAGTCAAATAAATTTGAATTTAAATAATTCTTTTCCATGGTAAAAAAATCCTTTCCATACCATTATAACATAGAAAAAAGAATAGAATGAGAGAAGTAAAGAAATAATAGATATAAAAATCGAGAAGCATTATAGTACAAAGGAAAAAATAAATAAAAAAACAAGAAAATTCCAAACTAGATGAAGAAATAGTATTTGAATTGCTTGAAAAAGAATGGGCGATAAGGGAAAGAGCCAATACGGCCTTAGTTTATGGTTCTCTAAAATATTATAAAGACATCTATAATGAAGAGTGCTTAAAACAAAAACAAATAGCAGAACAATTAACCACAGAAGTGGAAGCTGAACTTAACTTTATCAAATCAAAAATTTTAAAATTAGGTCATGAACAAATAGAAAACTATATGACTAAAAATAAAAATTTAAAGATTTATGAATTTTACTTAAAAAATAGGTTTCGCATGCAAACACACAGCAAGGATTTTGAAGAGAATCAAATAAGACAAAATAAAGACGAAATAAATAAACAAATAGATTTATACAATAAACTTTTGCGTGATATAGATTATGGAAAAATAAATAGAGAAGGCGAATTAATAGAACTGAATGCCGCGAATAGTAATGACTATCTTTCTTCAAAAAATGGCGAACTAAGAAAACAGACCTATTTGGTAGTCAATCAAGACTTTAAAGAAAAAGAAAAGGCTTTTGCAAATATTTTAGACAAAATTATTGGGTATAGAATCAAAAATGCGAAGTTAGAAAACTATTCTTCTGTATTAGAAAAAGTATTATTTGAAGAAAATATTAATTCTGAGATAATAGATTCATTAATAAAATCTGTAAATAATAATATAAAAATAATTCGAAAATATTTAAAAATAAAAGCGAGGGTCTTAGAAATAGAGAAGCCTCATTTATACGATTTTGGTGTTCCTATTGTTTCCAATTTAGATAAAAAATATACAATAGACGAAGCGATAGAAATTGTAAAACAAGCGTTAAAGCCTTTAGGAGAAAAATACTTAGAAGTGATAGATTATCTTTTAAATGGACATATTGACGCGGAATTAACTCCTAATAAACATCAAACGATTATCTTTTCTTGGCATACCTATTCTTTTCTGAATTTTAGAGGCACTTATGTTGATTTAAAAAATTTAATACATGAAATGGGGCATAGTGTTAATGATTATTTATCAAAAGAACACCTTCCTTTCATTTATAAAGAGAGTACCGTTTTTGTTGGAGAAATCGCTTCAATTGTTAATGAGATTTTATTGAATCGTTACTTAAGTGAAAACGCAACAACAAAAGAAGAAAAAATTTTTTATTTAAGTAAGGAAATCGAAAATTATTTTACCACGGTGTATAAACAAACAATGTATACTGAATTTGAAAAAGAATTATATGATACTAAAAAAACAAGCCCACTAACGCCAAAAGTATTAACGGAAAAGTATGAAAAAATAATAAAAAAATATTATGGAATGGATGTCATTTATGATGATTTGAATTTTAGTGAATGGATGAAGCTTGGCCACATTTATCGTCATAGTTACTACCCATATAAATATGCAACGGGTCTTTTAATGGCTAGTTTAGTTGTTCACGATTTAGTAGAAGAAAAAACTTTATCACAAAAAAATTATTTAAATTTTTTAGCTTCAGGCAGTAGCCAATATGCATTTGATTTATTAAAAATATTGAACATAGACTTGATTGATTCGACTTTATTAAATAAAGGATTTAAAATAGTAGAGTATAAGCTCAAAGAATTAGAAAAACTATTAAATCATTAATTTGAAAACGAAACGTCAAAAATGAAGAAAAAAAATTATAGATTTTAAGAAAAATTGATTCACCATAAAGACAATTAGGGCATAGAATAATTTAGGAAGGCCGATTATGCTAGTTATTTTCTAAAAAAATAAAGACCAAATAGGGGAACTTCAATGTTTTCCTTAAAGAAAAAATAGAAAAATAGCAAAAAAGAGTTCACAAATACCAAACTTTATGATAAAATGAAAAGCGTAACGAAGAAAAAGTAGAATTTACTTTGTTTTTCGGGAAGTGGCTCAACTTGGTAGAGCACTTGGTTTGGGACCAAGGGGTTGCAGGTTCAAATCCTGTCTTCCCGACCAGTTTGTTTATTAAAAAAGTTATCTTGATTGGTAACTTTTTTTATTTTTGCAATCCCCTTAGGCTCAAACCATACTAAAAACTTTTTTAATTAAATATTTAGTTGATTAAACAATTTTTGTATATTTTGTTCTTCTATTTCAAAGCTAGTTCCCCGGTCATGTATTTCGCCCATTCTAGGCCCATCCCGAAAAACGCCTATTTTAAAAGTGATTCTGATAACCCCTTGCTCCATTAAAAATAAGAAAACATTGAAACTTTTTAATTCATAAAATTGAATAGCATAATAGTTGTAATAATCTATACCTTTTATAGTTTTTGACCATGCTTTTATAAAAGCTAAATAGCTCAATTTTCTTTCCAACTTTTCTTGTATTAAATCAAAGTCCCAATAAATATCCTGTTCAACTAATTGCATATTTTTATCACAAATAATTAAATATATTTTTTTATTTTCATAATCTATACTTAGTTTAAATAGAAATCGATTGGCGACGAAAACAGATTTATTTCCTTGTATAGAAAATGCTAGTACTTTATACTCTTTTTTTATCTTATCTGGATAACCATAAGTATTGCACAATCTTTTTATTTCAAAATCGTTTTTACCCTTTGGGGTTGCGTGAAACAAATGGACATAACTTTTGGAATAACCTCTTTTTGTTTTGATTTCAATACCATGGTAATCAGGCGTCTCAAGTGTATCTTCCTCTTTCCCAATTAAATCTTCAAAAGTTTTACCAATTCCTGTGAATCCTTTTCTAGAAGATTCTATGTATCCAAGATTTTTTATTTTTTCAAATTCTTGTTTTAAAAGTAATAGTTCTTTTTTCATTACAATTTTTCCTCTTTTCTAAGGGGTTTATTATAGAGGTGATTATGGTTTAATTAGTCGAACGACGTCGATTACAAATAAAAATAGAAAGGTTATACATTTGTATAATTAAAAACAATAGAAACTAAAGTTTTAAAATTTCTTATTTCTATAAAAAAATGGAAAAGAAAATAAAAAAGAGTATTTCGAAATAATTCCTTTTTTTCATGAAAAGAATTTAAATAAAATCCAGAACATATTATTGTATAAAACAAGAAAATAATATATAATAAATTTAGAAAGAGAAGAAGGCCCATGGATTTTAAAATTTTATATTTTTTAAATGATTTACATTGTGAACCCTTAAATAAAATCATGATTTTTCTTACCCATTTAGGGGATGCTGGAATCTTTTGGATTCTATTAGCCATCGTGTTATTATGTTTTAAAAAAACAAGAAAATGTGGTCTTTTAATGCTCATCGCTATGGGAATAGGACTAATTATTGGTAACGGTCTAATTAAAAATTTAGTAAAAAGAGCAAGACCTTGTTGGTTAGACACAAGCATTCCATTATTAATTAAAAAACCTTTAGACTATTCTTTCCCATCTGGACACACTCTGGCTTCATTTGAAGCATTTATTATGATTTTTTTACACAATAAAAAATGGGGACGCCTCTCAGGTTTGTTAGCAATACTAATTGCTTTTTCAAGACTGTATCTGTTTGTTCATTTTCCAACTGATATTTTAGCAGGCGCGATACTTGGAACCCTCATATCAATCGTAACTTATAAAACCTATGAATACTTCATCCCCTATTTAAAAAAGAAAGAAGTCGTATAAAATGAAAAAAGTAGTTAAAATATTTTCTCGTAGTTTAGCGGTTTTAGGAATAACATTAGGTTTTATTTTCCTAACACTTGTTATTATGATTAAAATGATTTGTAGTAACATTTCAGGAAGCGCTAAAGAACTATTTGCAACCACAATGTTAGAAACAGGACAATTAAAATTTGTTACCAAACTCTTTTTATCAAAAGATGAAATTCAAAAATTGGTGGACCAAAACTCCATGGCAACCATGAATACGGAAATGGATACCGATTTAATCAATACAGAAAACAAAGAAGACGATTTTGACATCAATGGAATTCAATTAGAAGAAATATCTGGAAATACTTTTTTTGCAAAAATGTTAATCATAAATGACCCCTCAAGAATCAAACTAGCTACGACTTATCCTTGGAGTGAGTATGGCGTAGAACTTGAAAAATTAGTTAAAGACAACAACGCCATTGCTGGTATTAATGGTGGGCTTTATCTATCAACAGGAAATAAAGGCGGAAGACCACTTGGAGTAGTGGTTAAAAATGGCAAAATTGAATACAATCAACCCACAGGTTATCCAGGACTCCATATCATTGGTTTTGATGAAACCCACATTTTAAGAATCATTAATATTGAAGGAAAAAACGCCTCTCAAGTTGAACAAATTATTAAAGAAGAAAAAATGATAGATGCAGTGACCTTTCAAGAAGAAAGCAGTGATGCTAATAACCATTTTGTTAAACTAATCATCAATGGAGAAGAACGAGGTGTAGATGGAAAAGGGAGTGGGGCGAACCCTCGTACCGCGATTGGCCAAAGAGCCGATGGTTCAGTACTATTATTAGTCACCGATGGACGTGGAGCAAATGGTCACTTAGGAGCGACCGCAAAAGACTTAATAAAAATAATGAAAAAATATGGAGCTGTAAACGCCGCAAACTTAGATGGAGGAAGCTCATCAAGTATGTATTACAATGATAAATATGAAATGACCAGTGTCACCTTTTATTACGCCAATTCATCATGGAAGTTGCCTACAGGATTTATCGTTGAAAAAAGAGATTAGAAAGGAGGAGCCTGATGAAAGAAAAAAAATTAAAACTACAATTTAAAACCTTTCTAATTTTTTATGCTTGTCTTTTAGGCCTTATTATGGTTGGTTTTCTCATCCATGTCTTTGATAGTTTAGTAAAATATGAGAAAAATCAAACCGAGAATTTTATCAATAAAACTTTAGAGAATCTTTGCAAAAAGGATTCATGCGAGATAAATGACTTAGCCCAAATTGAAAAAGGTCCTTTTGATAAAGAAGAATCAATAAATTTAGCTTTAAAAAATTTATTAGAAAAAGCCGATTTAGAATATGAAGAAAGCGAAAACAGTCAAGAAGAAAATCCAACTTATTTAATAAAAGCGAACAATCAAGAAATATTAGAAATTCAATTAAAAAGCGAAAAAAAATTGAATCGTTTAGGGCTTCTTTCTTTTTACATCTGGGATGACGCTGAAGTAAGAAGCAAAATAGATAAAGGATTTTACCTTTACAACATTACCGTTCCCAATAATTTTAAAGTTTATTTAAATAATAAAGAACTAACAAATGAACAAATAAAAGAAGGGGAACAAAACGAAGGCATGTTAGAAATGGCAAAATACGTATCCATTCCTTATAACGTAAAATATCAAATAGAAAATCTTTATTTTGAACCTGAAATCAAAATTTTAGATGAGAACAATCATGAAGTTAATTATGAACAGCATGGTTATACGATTGAGATAAAAAAAGAATTTAAAAAGATAGAAAATTTAGAAGAAGCCAAAAAAGAGATAGAGAGTATACCAGAAATTTTAAAAATGGCAGAACAATGGAGTTTATTTTTAACCAATGATTTAAAAGGAACATTGCATGGTTTTCATCAAATTAATGCCTTTCTAATCGACGACTCGACTTTATCTAAATTTGCTAAAAATTGGGCGACAGGAATCGATATTACCTTTACAAGTAAACACACATTTGACAATCCAATTTTTACAGGAGAAAACATAAGAAATTTTGAAATCTATGATGAAGATGCTTTTTCCTGTGAAGTTTATTTAGAAAAAAATATGATTATTAAAGGAAAGAAACATCAAGACGTCATGCATGATCGTATGTATTTTGTAAAAATAGATAAAGAATGGAAACTTGTAAATATGCAAGCCATTACGGGGTGAAAGGGAAAATGAAAGAAGTAGTAGTAATCATACCAGCGTACAAACCAGATAAAAAAATCATGAGTGCGTTTATGGAAAAACTAGAAAAAAATTTTGAAAAAATCGTGATTATTGATGATGGTAGTGGAGAAGAATACCAATCATTTTTTCAAGAATATCATAAAAAAGGCATTACGGTTTTAAGAAATCATATAAATTTAGGAAAAGGAAGAGCCATTAAATATGCTTTCAATTATTGTTTAAACACTTATGATACAATGGTGGGCACCGTTACAGCTGATTGTGATGGACAACACAGTGTTGAAGATATAAAAAAATGTTGTCAAAGTTTAATCAAAAATCCTGAAAGTTTAATCATTGGAACACGAAACTTTGATTTAGAAAATGTCCCCTTTAAGAGTCGATATGGAAACAAAATTACAAGAAACATGTTTTCTATTTTTGTAGGGATTAAAATTACAGATACGCAATCTGGACTCAGAGCCTTTGGAAAAAGCACGATGAAAAAATTTTTAGATGTTTCAGGAGAAAGATATGAGTATGAAACCAATATGCTCATTGCTTGTAAAGAAAAGGAAATTAAAATTGAAGAAGTACCCATAAAAACGATTTATATAGGTGAAAATGAAACCAGTCATTTTAATCCTATTCGTGACTCCATCTTAATTTACAAACTATTTATTAAATACATAATGGCCTCTCTAAGTTCCTTTTTAGTCGATATTCTTTTATTTACTCTTTTCTTAAAATTATTACCAGAAATAAACTTTGGAATGATTACAAGTATTGTTGTGGCAAGTCTATTGGCGCGTACAGCTTCATCGATATACAATTTTAAAATTAATGAAAAAATAGTCTTTAAAAATAAGAGTAAAAATAGTTTAATCAAATATTTTATCTTAGTAATCATTCAGATGTTTGTTTCAGCTTTCGTTGTCTCAGGATTGTTTAAAATGACTCACTTAAATTCAACATTATTAAAAATCATGGTAGATTTAGTCATTTTTGTTATCAATTTTATTATTCAAAGAGAATGGGTCTTTAAAAAGAAATAAAAAAGATTGAAATTATGAAAATAGTTTAATATAATAAGAAAAAAGTGTTGAAAAAAGAGTAGTAATAAATCTATTATTGCAAAGAGAATTCGTGGTAGGTGGAAACGAATGAATAAGGGTTTATGAACTTGCTTTTGGAACTTTTGGCTAATCCCCGTTATCAGATTTTAAAGCTAGTTTAAAACTAGGAATTAAGGTGGTACCACGGCTATTTCGTCCTTAAAAACGAAATGGTCTTTTTTATTTTAGAAAGGGTGAATAAAAAATGGAATTAAAAAGTCCAACATTCTTAATCTATTTCTTTTTTGTCCTCTATCTCTTATTCTTTTTGATTTTTTACTTAATCAATTTAAAAAAAGTAAAAAGCAAAAAATATGAAAATCTTCGAGAAATTAACGATATTGCAAAAAGGTTTAAAATAGATAAAAAGAAAATAAATTATAAAAAAGAAATTGTTCATGTGGCTTTAATCAATGGTTTTATTGTTTCTAGTGTTGGAGTTTTCGTAACCTATTTAGACATACCCAATGCTTTTCAGTTAGCTCTAGGATTTATCCTATTATTAGCTCTAACGTATTCTCTTTATGAACTATATGGACGATTTTTAAAAAGAAAGGTGAATAAATAAAATGAATTATAAAAACATAGAAAAAAAATGGCAAGATTTTTGGGAGGAAAAAGAAGTATTTAAGGCAATAGACTTTGATTCTAAACCACCTTATTACGTTTTAGTAGAGTTTCCTTACCCAAGTGGAGCTGGATTACACGTAGGACACGTAAGAAGTTACACCGCGCAAGACGCAATAGCTAGACTTAAAAGAATGCAAGGGTACAATGTGTTATTTCCGATGGGATGGGATGCCTTTGGAGCTCCCGCTGAACGTTATGCTATAAGAAACCATATCCATCCTAAAGAAGCAGTAAAAGAAAACGTTAAAACCTTTAAAGGACAAATGAAAAAATTAGGGTTCTCTTTTGATTGGAGTCGTGAATTTTCAACCACGGATCCAGGCTATTACAAATGGACTCAATGGCAATTTTTACAATTTTATAAACAAGGTATGGCCTATAAAGACACCATTCCAGTTAATTGGTGCCCTGTTTGTAAAAGTGTTTTATCAAATGAAGACGCGGCTGGTGGGGTCTGTGAACAATGCGGAGCGAGAGTCGAGCAAAAAGAAAAAAGTCAGTGGATGCTTCGCATGAGCGATTACGCTGAAGACTTACTTAAAGGTTTAGACGACACCCATTTTGCTGAGAAAGTCAAATTAGGTCAAATCAATTGGATTGGAAAAAGTTCAGGTGTTGAATTAGACATAGAAATCGTTGGTGGGGGAAAATTTTCTATTTTTACCACTTGTATTGAAACCATTTATGGTATTACTTTCTTCGTTATTGCACCTGATGGGAAATTAATCAAAGAATTAATGCCTCGAGTATTAAATAAAGAAGAAGTAGAAGCTTATATTGCTGAAACCACTAAAAAATCAAATATGGACCGTACTGAACTCAATAAAGGCAAAACAGGCTGTTTAGTAGAAGGAATAAAAGCCATCCATCCTTTAACAGGAAAAGAAGTACCCATCTATTTAGGAGACTTCGTGTTAGGAGATTATGGCACTGGAGCTGTTATGGCGGTCCCTTCTCATGACGAAAGAGATTTCGAATACGCAAAAGCCCATAATATTGAAATGATTCAAGTTATAGATGGTCAAGATACTAAAGACCACGCTTTTGAAAAGAAAGAGTACATGGCTAAAGAATGTCACTTAATAAACTCAGAAGAATTTACAGACATGACTGTTTTAGAAGCCAAAGAAAAAATTACTGAAAAATTAGTGAATGAAGGAATCGCTCGAACCGTAAACAATTACAAAATGCGTGATTGGATTTTCTCAAGACAAAGATTCTGGGGCGAACCCATTCCAATGATTAACTGTCCAAAATGTGGTTGGGTACCGATGAATGAAGACGATTTACCTCTATTACTTCCTGATGTTGCGGAATACGAGCCAACAGAAGATGGAGAATCGCCACTTGCTAAAATTACCGAGTGGGTCAATTGCAAATGTCCTAAATGCGGCGGGGAAGCTAAAAGAGAAACCGATACCATGCCAAATTGGGCGGGTTCAAGTTGGTATTTTTTAAGATACATGGATGCCCATAATGAAAATGAATTCGTTAATATGGATAAAATGAAATATTGGGGTGGCGTGAATTGGTACAATGGTGGAATGGAACACACCGCTAGACACTTACTCTATGCGAGATTTTGGGTTCAAATGCTTCATAATTTTGGTTTAGCTCCAAAAAGCGAAATGATTGATATTCGTGTCTCTCATGGCATGATTTTAGGAGACAACAATGAAAAAATGAGTAAATCCAAAGGAAACGTCATTAATCCAGATGATATTGTAAGAGAATATGGAGCGGACACATTAAGAATCTATGAAATGTTTATTGGTGATTACCAACAGGATGCATCTTGGAGTACCGATTCCTTAAAAGGATGCAAACGTTTTATTGAACGTATTCAAAAAATAGGTGACAAACTAAACGATCAAAATGGCTATACAAATGAAGTTTTAGCCCATAAAACCATAAAAAAAGTATCTAATGATTTAGTAAACTTAAAATACAACACAGCGGTCTCTTCATTAATGATTTTACTAAATGAATACGAAGATTTTGAAAACGGAATCACACGTGACGATTATCGATTACTATTAATTTTGCTCAATCCAATTGCCCCTCATATAACAGAAGAACTAAACGAACAATACCACTTAGGAGGGCCTTTATGCACATCAACATGGCCAGAATACGATGAAAATAAAATCGTAGAAGACAAAATAACAATGGCCGTTCAAGTAAATGGTAAACTAAGAGCCACGATTGAAATTGAAAAGGACGAAGCAGAAGAGCAAGTAAAAGAAAAAGCCTTAAATGAAGAAAACGTTAAGAAAAACATTGAAAATCAAAAAGTAGTAAAAATAATTGTTGTTCCAAATCGTATCGTAAATATTGTTGTAAAATAAAAAGAATGGTAAAAAACCATTTTTTTTTGATTTGTAAAAAAATTATGTTAAAATACATAAAAGAAGTGCGATAATATGAAAAAAATGATTCTTTCAATAATTTTAATTTTTTGTTTTATCTATCCTACAAGTGCCAAAGAAATAACTCATCAAAGTCTTATTTTAGTAAATAATAACCGAGAAGAAAAAATAACAGATAAAAATGAAAATACATTTATAACTCTTAATAAAAAAGATGTTATAACTGTAAAAAGTGAAGAAATTTATGGTCTTTATATTATTTATGAGGAAACGAAAAGAGGTGTGCTAAAAAATGAAAATCAAAATATAAAAATAGGAACACAGTCTTTTTTACATGAATACATTGATATTGAAAATACAATTGGAATCTCTAAATCCATATCATTAAACTATTCTGAAACAGTAAAAATAGCCGAAATGTATGTTTTTGGCAAAGGAAAAATTCCTGACTTTGTTGAAAAATGGAAGCCTCCATTAAAAAAATCAGATATGCTTTTATTTTCAACACATAGCGATGACGAACATCTTTTTTTTGCTGGAATAATTCCAACATACATCGATAGAGGTTATGATCTTCAAATGGTTTATATGACCTATCATGAAAATGAGAGTTAACGATTTCATGAAGCTCTTCATGGTCTGTACAAAAGTGGTATTAGAAATTATCCAATAGAAGGTGTAATTCCAGATGAAAAATCCTATACTTTAGAAGAAGCAATAAAAAAATTAGAAAAAAGAAACAAATCTTTAAATCAAATTCTTGCTTTTCAAACTGAAATGATAAGAAGATTTAAACCAAATGTGCTTGTTGGTCATGATGAGTTAGGAGAATATGGTCATGGTCAGCATAGCTTGAATACCTACAGTTTAAAACAAGTATTAGATAAGACAAATCATGCTGATTTTTTTACAGATTCTTATAAAAAATATGGAGGGTGGGAAGTACCAAAAACCTATTTTCATTCTTATTCTAAAAATAAAATCATCTTAAATTTTGATGAACCGCTTGCTAATTTTAATGGTAAAACCGCTTTTAAGGTATCAAAAGAAAGTTTTTTAGAACACAAAAGTCAAACTGGAAAAAGATTTTATAATTGGATTTATAAAGATTACCAAAAAGCAACAGAAATTGAAAAATATAGCCCAATCGAATGGGGTTTATATAAAACTACTGTTGGAGAAGATAAAATAAAGAACGATTTATTTGAAAATATAGAATTCGAAGTCAAAAAACAAATGAACAAACAATTTTTTTTATCTCCTAAACAAAAATTAATGTTTTTATTGCTCAGTATAATTATTTTAGTTAAAATAAAACAGATATTGACTCTAAAGAAACTCTAGATTACAATGACTTATAAGGAGTTGTAAATGAAAGAATTTAAACTAGTAAAAAAAGAAGAAAATAGAGAAATAACTGGCCTTATAATAGAACCAAAAAAGGGATGGAAAGGTATAGTAATTATTGCTCATGGTATGGCGGAAAATAAAGAAAGATATTTAAATTTTATTGAATTTTTAGCTCAAAATGGTTACATAGCAATAGTTTATGACCATTTAGGGCATGGCATCAATACGCATGAAGAAGATTTAGGGTACTTTGGAAGAAATAAAGAAATATTAGCCCTTGATTTAGTAGAAGTCCTAAACGATTTAAAAAAACAATATCCAAATGTCTCTGTAAATATCTTAGGGCATAGTATGGGGTCATTAGTCGTTCGTCAATTCCTTCAAAAACATGATTATCAAATAAAAAAATGTATTGTTTGTGGTCCACCCACTTACAATCCTTTTTCCTTCTTAGGAAAACGAATCGCGTCCATTTTAACCATCTTTCATGGAGAAAGATACCGTAGCGCTTTTTTAAACAAATTGGTATTCGGTTCTTACAATAAAAAGAATACCCTTGAAAATGCTTGGATTTGTACAGATGAAAAAGTAGTAAAAGCTTATAATGAGAGCAATCGATGTGGCTTTATCTTTACAATTAATGGTTTTCAGATGCTATTTTTCTTAATGGCCTCTGTATTTAAACGAAAAAATTATAAAATGACTAATCCTAATCTTCCTTTATTCATTATTGGAGGAGAGGATGATCAAGTAATTGGTGGCAAAAAGAAATTTAACCATTTGATTCAATTTTTAAAAAAATGTGGTTATCAAAACATTCAAACAAAATTATATAAAAATAAAAGACACGAATTACTAAATGAAGTAGGAAAAGAAGAAATTTATCAAGATATATTAAATTTTTTAGATAAATAAAAAAATTTTTTATGAAAAGATTAAATTCGACAAAAAATGAACACCCTTTGTTTTAAGATAACCAAATTGAAAGGAGAGAAAAAAACGATAACCAAACATTTGTTTGATTATTTTATTGACAAACCATTTGTTCTATAATAAAATGAATACAGAAACAGAATAGGAGAAAAAAATGAAAACAACAAAAGATGTAAAAGACAAAGATAAAGCTTTAGAACAAGTTTTAGCCGATATAGAAAAACAATTTGGTAAAGGAGCCATTATGAAGCTTGGAGAAGATTCTCATATGGAAATCGATGTGACAAGTAGTGGTTCTTTAACATTAGATGTAGCTTTAGGAGTAGGAGGGTATCCTAAAGGACGAATCGTTGAAATCTATGGACCAGAATCATCTGGTAAAACAACTTTTGCGCTTCAAGCTATTGCGGAAGTTCAGAAGAATGGCGGTAGAGCGGCCTTTATTGATGCTGAACATGCTCTTGACCCTGTTTACGCTAAAAATTTAGGGGTAAATTTAAATGAACTTTTATTATCTCAGCCTGATACGGGAGAACAAGCTTTAGAAATATGTGAAGCTTTAGTAAGAAGTGAAGCAGTAAATATAGTCGTTATTGATTCGGTTGCCGCATTAGTTCCTCAAGCTGAAATTGATGGTGAAATGGGCGATAGTCATGTTGGACTTCAAGCAAGACTAATGAGTCAAGCTTTAAGAAAATTATCTGGAACCATCAATAAAACGAAAACCACCGCTATTTTTATTAATCAGTTAAGAGAAAAAGTAGGGGTGATGTTTGGAAATCCTGAAACCACTCCTGGAGGAAGAGCTCTTAAATTTTATTCAACCATTCGTTTGGATGTTCGTCGTGGAGAACAAATTAAAAATGGAGACCAAGTATTAGGAAATAAAACAACCATTAAAGTTGTTAAAAACAAAGTAGCTCCACCTTTTAAAACAGCTGTTGTAGACATTATGTATGGTGAAGGTGTAAGTCGTGAAGGAGAAATTATTGACTTAGCAAGTGATTTAAATATCGTAGAAAAAAGTGGAGCTTGGTATGCTTACAAAGGGGACAAAATAGGTCAAGGAAAAGAAAACGTAAAAAATTTATTAAAAGAAAACAAAGAGCTTCGTGAAGAAATAGAACAAAAAGTTCGCGAACACTATGGTTTTACAAAAAACACAGATAAAACAGAAAATAAGGAAGAGTAATCTTCTTTTTTTATAAAGAAGGACAAAGAGTTGACAAATTCAATTAATATGATAAAATAAATTTCATTTGTAAAATGAAAAGGGAAAGTTTTTATGTATACAGGTTTAAAAAAATTAGAAAATGTAACATCAAGAGAATTTACATCTATAAGAGGAATGAATAATAGAAAAAAAATAAATAAAGTATGGCGATTTCTTTTAGAAAATGGAACAAAAAGAGAAATCATTTTAGAACAATATCCAAATTTGGAGCCAAACAAAAGTTATATTTTTGCTGCTTATCATTCTTTTGATGAAGATGTTATATCAATATTAAGTAAAATAGATAGAAATGCGTATGTTTTGAATGGCTCTACAGACCAGTTAGAACATAATCCAGCTATGATAGCATTATGGCTAAATGGAATGATTTATGTGAATCGTTTAGATGAAGAAAATCGTGACATGTCTATATTTAAAATGGAAAGAGTTATTCATAATGGAAATAGTGTAATGTTATTTGTTGGTGGAGGTTATAATAATACTGAAAATAAATTAATACCTCCTCCTTTTAATGGGGCTTCTATTTTATCTCATAATACCAATTCCTTAGTTCTTCCAACTATTAGTTTTAATGATTTTGGAAGTGATAAAATATATATTAAAGTAGGAGAACCTTTACCTTTATTTAATTATGATATCTATGAAGCATCTGACATTCTTAGAGATGAAATGGCTACAATTTTATATGAAATGGTATCTGAGCATACTGAATTTATAAAAAGAGATGAATTGACAAATCAAATGTTTCAAGTTATTTATGATGAAACTATGAAGAAGAAAGGTGATTTAGAAAGAATTATTAATTTACCAAAAGACCCACGAGTTTATTGGATGGAAATGCGTAAAATGGTTTATGAATGCCAAAAATGGTATAACGATGTATGGCATGAAGAATTAACAGAATATGAAGGGCATAATGTAACAAGTCCAACCAAAATGAGAGAGTATATAGATAATATAAATATAAACCATAATAATGTTAAAATTTTAGCAGATGTTTTAGTCAGAAGAGAAGAAGATAAATATTTTGATATGGAAAACTACATGCGTAATAATATTAAATTACATAAAGACTTTACTAGGATATTAAAAAAATCATAGATATATTAAAGGAGATTTGATAAAATTAAATAGAATGGAAGTGAAAACGAATGCCATTAGAATATCAAGTGCCTTTAGTATCTTTTTTGTTTATTCTTATTATAAATAGCGTTTATTTTTTGAAAAGAAAAGTAAATCTTATTGAAAACAAAGCATATTGTATCATTCTAATTGGCTCATTAATTGTATCGATAATAGACACTATATTACATATAATTAGTTCAAATTGCGATGAAATTCAAATTTTAAAATATATGCAATTCGTTATTATATCTAACAAAATTATGTCTTCTCTATTCTGTATTATTTTTTCTAGCCTTTTAACCTATATAGTACTGATTTCATATAAAAAAATAAAAGAAAATTTTAAGATATTTGGCATAAGTTTAAGTATCGTAAATATATTAATTATTTTGTTTATTTTTTTATCTAAAGTAGAAGTAATCAATGCTGGAATGGCAAGAAATGTAAGTGGAAGTTCCATAATGATAGGATACTTGTTTGTAGGGTTGATATTATTTGTTTCTTTTTGGATTAATCTAATTCATTTTAACAAAAGAGATAAAAGATTTATGGCCTTTTTTCTAATAGTGCTAACGATAGGAGTAATGTATTTTTTTACAATTTTCTTTCCTGGAATTATTATTTATGATTTAATTTTGGCAATAATGTGTTACATCATGTATTTTACAATAGAAAATCCCGATGTGAAGATGCTTAATGAAATAACACTTGCTAAAAATGAATTAGAGCAAGCAAATCAAATCAAAAGTGATTTTATATCAAGTATGAGCCATGAAATCAGAACACCTGTAAATGGAATTGTTGGTTTAGGGAGTTTATTATTAGAAGAAGAGGATTTAAATAATTGTAAAGAAGAAATTAAAGATATGATAGATTCTTCTCAAAAATTATTAAGTATCACTGATAAAATGTTTGAAATTTATGCCATAGAAAAACAAAAAGATGAAGAAATAAAAACAGAGTACAATCCTAAAAAAGAAATAGAAAATGTAATAGAATTATATTTACCTAGAATTAAAGATAAAAATTTAATTTTTAATAATAAATTACAAGAAATGATAAGTGTATATGGAAATTTAACGATTTTAAAAAAAGTTACTACTCAAATATTAGATAATGCTATTAAATTTACAAATAAAGGAAGTATAACAATTAATTCTAAATTAGAAAAAAACAATTTAAAAATAGAAATTGAAGATACTGGAATTGGTATAAAAGAGGAAGAAATAATGAATATATTTACACCTTTTAAAAAAACAAAAGCTACAAAAAATAGTTCCTATTCTGGTGTGGGAGTAGGTTTATCTATTACTAAGAGTTTGCTTGAAAAAGTAAATGGGGAGATTAAAATATTTTCAAAATACGAAAAAGGAACGAAAGTAATGATAAGTTTACCAATAGAAAGAAAAATGAAATGAGAGCAAAATGGTGATTGATGATTCAACGATTAGTTTAAAAGAGGAAACAAAGCAAATGGAAATGTAAAAAACAATTATTATGTTATTATAATGGAAATTTTGATGCCCAATATGGACGGAGTCGAAACCTTAAAAAAATTAAAATAAAGAAAAGATTTTGATTTAACCGCTGATGTAGTTAATCAATAAATCAAAGTTCTTGTGTTCATTTAAAACACATCATTAAAAAAACTCTTTTTTGATAATGAAAATTATGTATTGCTAAAACACGTTAAAAATTTTATAATTAAACTATAGATATTTAAAAAAATTATATCTTAAAATAATGGAGGAAGAAAAATGAACACAAATATAATAACCATTATTTTAGCTTTAATTATTGGAATTATTATTGGGGCAATTGTGATTATTGTTATTGAATACATACGAGTAAACAATGCAACTAAAAAAGCCGAAAAACTATTACAAGACGCAAAAAAAGAGGCAGACAAACATAAAAGAGATGTTTTATTAGAAATAAAAGAGGAATCCTTTAAACTAAAGAGTGAAGCTGAAAAAGAAATAAAACAAAAAAAAGAGGAAATAAAAGATTCAGAATCAAGATTAATGCAAAGAGAAAACAACCTAGATAAAAGAGATGAAATGTTACAAAAAAGAGATGCCATGCTTGATGAAAGAGATAATAATCTATTAACAAAACAAAAAGAATTACAAGAAAAAGAAGCTAAAATGGAGGACATGCTTAAAGAAGAAATTAAAAAATTAGAAAGTATTTCTAAAATAACCAAAGACAAAGCCAAAGACTTAATTATGAAAAGAGTCGAAAATGAAATGGCTTTAGAAATGACCAATTACATTAAAGAAAAAGAAAGAGAAGCCAAATTAATTGCTAACGATAAAGCGAAAGATTTAATTGTTTCGAGTATGCAACGCTATTCGGAAGATGTAGCAAGTGAACAAACAGTAAGCACGATTAACTTACCAAATGATGAAATGAAAGGGCGTTTAATTGGTAGAGAAGGAAGAAACATTCGAACCATTGAATCGGTAACAGGAGTAGACTTAATCATTGATGATACGCCAGAAACAATTGTTATTTCTTCTTTTGATCCACTAAGAAGAGAAATAGCCAGAGTAACCATAGAAACGTTAATTAAAGATGGAAGAATTCATCCCTCTCGTATTGAAGAAATTTATGATAAAGTTGAAAAAGACATGAAGAACAAAATAACAGAGATTGGAACCAATGCTTTATTTGAATTAGGAATCACTAATGTTGAACCAGACTTAGTGCATTTAATTGGTAAACTAAACTTTAGAACCAGTTATGGTCAAAATGCCTTAAAGCATTCCATTGAAGTTGCAAATTTAGCGGGATTGATGGCTAGTGAAATCGGAGAGAATATTAGTTTAGCCAAAAGAGCAGGTCTTTTACATGATATCGGAAAAGCGATTGATTATGAAGTAGAAGGCTCTCACATAGAAATTGGGATGGATATTGCTAAAAAATTTCATGAAAATGAGATCGTTATGAATGCCATTGCATCTCATCATGGTGATGAAGCACAAACCAGTATTATTTCTGTTTTAATTCAAGTAGCGGATACCTTATCCGCCGCACGACCAGGAGCCAGAAATGATTCTCTTGAAAATTACATTAAAAGATTAGAACAACTAGAAGAAATTGGTTCTTCATTTGAAGGGGTAGAAAAAGCCTATGCCATGCAAGCTGGTAGAGAAATACGTGTTATGGTTAAACCAGAAGAAGTCGATGATTCAACCAGTATTAAAATGGCTAGAGATATAAAAGCCAAAATTGAATCAGAAATGCAATACCCTGGAACCATCAAAATAACCGTTATTCGTGAAACTAGAGCACAAGAAGAAGCAAAATAGCTTCTTTTTTCTCTAATAAAAGGAGAAGTTTATGAAAAAAATTATTCTATTTTAGAGTTTAAATGTGACAGTAGAAGAAATGATAAAACAATTAGATGAATTATTCGTGAACAAGTTGGAAATAGTAAGGAAACGGTAAAATATGAAATTTGACTATGAAAGAACTAAAAAAGAACAAAAAAAATTACTCAATTTAGCATTAGGTATGAAATCTGAAAGAATGCTTTTAAAACAAATAAGTTTTAAAAGGCCTAAAAC
The DNA here is from genome assembly GCA_910579535.1 of uncultured Bacilli bacterium. Classification (GTDB taxonomy): domain Bacteria; phylum Bacillota_I; class Bacilli_A; order RF39; family UBA660; genus MGBC108787. Next base: position 3,078 of record CAJTUR010000021.1, on the reverse strand, counting down.
GTTTTTTAACCTTTGTTTAAGAAATTATTTCATTGGATTAACCCTTTTCAGCTTAGGTGTATTCATTGATTTTTTCTTTTTAGAAGATTTAACAGATGGACTCATTGGAATACTCATGTTCATTCTTTTTCTAAATACGTTTTATTTAATCAAAGGCATAATTAAAATAATATTTTCTAAAAAAATACCTTTACATGAACAATTAGAAGTAAACGAAAAAGAAATCATCGAAACATCAAACAAAAGAGAAAAGCGTTTGGCATGGAATGAAATCACCGCCATTTTTAAAGTAGAAGAAAATTTATTTATTTTTGGTAAAAAAAGTAAAATCTTTTGTTTAAAAAGAACCGACGAATTAGAAAGTAAAATCGAAGAAAACTACCCGATTATGAATAAAAAAAGATATAAAAACCTATTTTTAAAACTATTCATGAATGGTGTGGTTTATGTCATACCATCTATTATGATTATATTAAGTGCTTTTGCCTTTGCTTTTTATAATTCTTACCAGTTAGAAAAAGAGCTTTACCAAGTAATAGTAAACGAAGAAATTGATGAAACCTTGCATACTTATGGAAAATATCAAGTTATAGAAAAAGAATTAAAAAACTTATATAACGACTACTATAGTTTAAGAGACAATTATGAAAAAAATTCAGCAACTGGACTTTTTTTAAACTTGACCGCTGAATACTTACAAAATAATAAAAAAGAATTAATTCAGTTAAAAAATAAACTTCCCAAATACATTGAAATTTCAGAAAGACAAATTGAAAAAATTTATAATTTACTCAGTAGTAAAGAAGAATTAAAACGAATAGAAAAATATAATGTTGAGGAAGTTTTTATAAATATTTATAGTAGTTATGCTTTGTTTGATGAATCCGCTTATAAAAATTATTGGTATAATGAAATGGAGCAAAATCAAATAAAAATGAGTTATTTAGATGAAATGCTAGCCATTATAACCAAAAAAGAAAATTGTTGGGAAATACAAGAAAATAAATTATATTTTTGCACAGAAGAAGATACGGTGTTATACAATTATTATTACGATTTAATCTCCAAAAATGAAAAAATAAACACTAAAGTGACGATGTAAAAATAGGAAAGTTCATCTAAGGTTTAAAAACAAAAATTGCAAATAGAAAACGAACTGTGCATGAAAAAACACAACTCGTTTTAAGTCGGAAAAATTAATCTTCGTATTTGTAAATTTTATCCTTAACTTCTATGTAATATTTTGGAACCATTTTACCAGGACAATGTTCGCAATCAAATCTTGGAGGAACATCGGTGTCTACATTGATTTGGTCAGCTCTATCAAGCATTTCAACAATTTCAGTGGGAATAAATTCAATTTGCTTTGGATTTTTTTGTTTCATAATAAACCTCATTCTATTTTGATAAAAGAAAAACATAATCGAAAATCATAGTAGAATTACATTTAGGACATAAAGTAAGTTTCTCCAAATATTCAAGCTTTTCTTAAAAGCAAGTTTGAATTCTGGAATTAATTTTCTAGCATAAACATATAACTTGTGTTTTCTAGAAGCATAAAAACCATAATAACGAATCATTTTAAACTGGTCATCTGGGATGTGTCTAATTAATCTAGCTATAAATTCAAAGATATGGATTTTCTCAGCGACAAAGAAATCATCTTCATGTTCTTTGGTACCAAAAAGAGATGAAATCTTTCTCATCAATATCAATTATACGATATTGTGCAAAACTTGGTCTACCACACTATCTTAAAACATAAGAAATGGCTTTTTTAGAATCAGGAAATTCGTTTTTTATAGCACGGACATAGAAACCGTTTTGAGAGAGTGAATAAACCTTATTTTTGATAGGTCTAAACGTATTTTTTCTTATATCCTTTTCAAGTAAATCAAGTAAAATTTTTTGGAATCTTTTACGTAACATATCAAAAGGAATGAAATCCATTTTCTTTTCAATGTTATTTCCTAAAACACGTTCAGAAAGAAGACAGTGAATATGAACATTCCATTTATCATCTCTACCAAAGGTATGAAGAGTAAGAATAAAACCAGGAGTAAGATGTAAATGTTTATACTGTTCATGATACCAAGAAAGAAGAGTTTTGCTAACAGCTTGAAACATGAAATGAAATCTGTTTCTATCATCTAAAAATAAAGGCCATAAAAAGTCAGAAATAGTGAATACTAGATGTCTGTGGGTGCAATCAAGAAGTTTAGATTCAATGGAAAGAGAACGTTGTTTAGAATACTTAATGCCACAAGAATTACAAAATCTAGATTTACAAGTATGGTAAACAAACTTTTCCTCACCACAATTAGGGCATTTAAAGACAGAAGCACCAAGAGTTTTAGTTTTGCATTTCATCATACGAGAGACATCTCTTTTAACAACAGGACGAATGGTAAGCTTTTTCTTTTCGGCGAAATTTAAAAAGTCATACCAATAATCATTAAAGATATCTTTGAGATACCAATGAAACTTTTTAGGATAAACATCATACAATTCTTTTTCTGTTTTAAATTCATTTACTATCATATATCTATTATATCAAAAGAAAACCAAACTCATAGAGTTTGGCAAATGAATTTATTCTTTTTTCATTTGAAAATTTATAAGAAATAATATGACTTTTCTTCTTTTTTTGACTTTTTTTTTAAATTTGGTTTGATATAGTAAAAAAGATAAAAAGAATAGAGTAATAGCGATTTAGTACTATTTTGTATTGATATTGAAACCTCAAGTTGCTATAATTGTATTATTAATAGGGTACTTGTAAGTGGCGCAAGTTAGTAGTGAAGGAGAAGCGTATGAAGAAGAAAAGAATTGTTTATTTAAGTCTAACTATTCTTATGGTTATCTTAGGAGTGGCTGGAATAAGTTATGCTTATTGGAGTTTTAATGCGACACAGAAAAGCGTAAATGTGATTGGAACGGATTGTTTAAATATTGAAATGATTGAAGAGAGTGAAGGTATTAGTTTATTGGAAACGCATCCTATTTCAAATGAAGAGGGAATGAAATTAACGCCATATACGTTTACAATAAAAAATACTTGTAATAGTTTAGTAGATT
>CAJTUR010000020.1 GCA_910579535.1 uncultured Bacilli bacterium | reverse complement strand
CTTTTATTTACTTAGAAATCTTTAATTTTAAGTCCCCACTAAATTATCTAGAGCCGAATTAGTTTAAAAGCTAATTTTTTTTATAAAAAAAATTAGACATGAGCTAATTTTTTTGTAACATATTTATGAGTAGTTTTTCCTAAAATCCAATCAATAGAATAATTATACTTTGCATTAAGTTCTAAAAGAAAAGTGGTTAAAATTAAATACTTTCCATTTTTATAATTTCTTATATTTGATTCACAAGAATGAATAATAGTTGCTAAAGCTAAATTTGTTAAATGATTACTTTGACAAATCTCTTTTATACTTTCGGCCATTTTATTCAAATGAATGCCAGAAATTTGATCTTTATAATTCTTAATTTCAGTTAATCCAAGAATATAATCAATGGATAAATTTAAATAATCACTAAAAGTAATCAAATGCTCAATTGGAATAATTCGATCGTTCCGTTCAATATGGGAAATAGATGTTTTATTTATTTTTAAAATAAGCGCTAAATCATTTTGAGTTAAATCATAAGTTTCTCTAATAAATCGAATACGTTCTCCTATATTAATCAAAGGATATCACCAAGATAATTTTCTCATATCAAATATAAACATTGATTCAAGGTAGTTGTATTATGCGATTTAGGATTGCAATAATTCAATTTAAAAATAACTATCAACAATTTTAAAACAATTTTTTTAAATTTATAAAAAAAATTACCAAAATTTGCCATTTGTAATCTTTTTTTTATTATGTTATCATTCGAAGCATGGAAAGGAAATTTTATTACAATTTATAGCATAAAAGATTAAAAAATAAACCTATTCGTTTGAATAAAAATCTTATAAAATAAACAGTATAGACATAGAATGTAAAAGGAGGATATTATGTTTGATAATTATGGATTACAAATAGCTGAAATTTTTAAAGAAGCTGAAAACTTTCGTAAAAATTTAAAACACCCTTACGTCGGAACAGAACATCTAATGCTTGCACTTTTAAAATATGAGAATGAGGTAAGTAAAAAATTAAAAATTTATGATTTGACTTTTGAAATATTTAAGAATGAATTAGTGAGTATAGTAGGAGAATCAAGTAAAGAAAGTGAATTAAATTTATATACACCATTATTAAGAAGAATCATTGAAACCGCTACAGAAGATGCGATTGATAATAATAATGGGGAGGTCACAGAAAGACATTTATTTTTAGCTCTTTTAGAAGAGGGAGAAGGCATTGCTATACGAATCATGATTGGATTAGATATTGATTTAGATTCCTTGTATGAAGAATTTAAAATGAGCTTAGTAAAAAATGCAAAAAATAAATTAGAACTGATGGAAATAGGAAACAACCTAAATAAAAACGTTTCAAACTTCGAGCATGTAGTCGGAAGAGAAGAAGAAATTGCCCTAGTTATTGAGGCTCTACTTCGTAAGAAAAAAAGTAATCCTCTTCTTATTGGTAAAGCAGGTGTTGGCAAAACCGCGATTGTAGAAGAATTAGCAAGAAGAATCAATAATAATATTGTTCCTGCTGAATTAGAAAACAAAACCATTGTTATGTTAGAAATGGGAGCTTTAGTAGCTGGTACAAAATACCGAGGAGAATTTGAAGAAAGATTAAATAAAATAATAAAAGAAGTTAAAGAGAATAAAAATATTATTCTGTTTATTGATGAAATTCATACTATGATTAATGCTGGAGGAGCGGAAGGAGCAATCAATGCCGCTGATATATTAAAACCTTATTTAGCAAGAGGAGATATTAAATGTATTGGAGCCACTACAACTGATGAATACTATAAGAGTATTTATAAAGATAAAGCATTAGAAAGACGATTTTATCTCATCCAAGTTGAAGAACCTTCTTTAGAAAAAACAAAAAATATCTTAAAGAAAATCAAAAAAGAGTATGAAAATCATCATCATTTAACTATATCAAACGAAAACATAGAAGATATTGTTGAGTTAGCTGATAAATACATAAAAAATAAAAGTAATCCTGATAAATCCATCGATTTATTAGATATGATCTGTGCAAGTAAAAAAGTAAAAAATATTCATTTTGAAAAATTAGACCAGTTAAATCAAGAATTAGAAGAAATAAAAAAGCAAAAAAAAGAATTTATATATCAAGACGATTACGAACAAGCAACGCTTTGTAAAGAAAAAGAAAATCAAAAAAAGCAAGAAATCCAAGCGACGATGGTACATAATGCAAGTCAAATAACCTATCAAGATATTATTGAAACCTTAGAACAAAAATCGAATATTCCATTACTGGAAAACAAAAAAGAAATCTTTTCTTTAATAAAAAACAATTTAGAGACAAAGATCTTTGGCCAAGAAAAAGCGTTAAACAAAATACTTAAAAATATATGGATTAAGCTGTGTGGTGAAGAAAAACCATTAGCAATATTATTAGCGGGTCCTAGTGGAGTCGGAAAAACAGAAACCGTTAAAACCGTAGCTAAAAGCATTAAAAAAAGTAACTTTATTCGTCTTGATATGAGCGAATACAATTTAGAAGGTGCAGTGAATAAGTTGATCGGAGTCAGTGCTGGATTTGTGGGATATAATGATAAATACTTATTCAGAAGTGTTTTAGATAATCCTTATTCAGTGATCTTGGTCGATGAAATTGAAAAGGCTCACCCAAGCGTTCTAAACCTTTTTCTTCAAATATTAGATGAGGGTTTTATAACTAATGCCAACAATGAAAAAATAGACTTTTCTCATGCCATGATTTTTATGACAAGCAATGTAACCAATCACAAATACGTTGGATTTACTAATACAGAAAACAACAATTTAGTTGAAAATTTTAGTAAAGAATTCTTAGGACGATTTACGGACATCGTTACCTATGAAAATTTAAGAGAAGACGTTTTAAAAAGATATGTTGATACTCATTTGACAAATAAGAAAGTAAACTTTGAGAAAATAAAAAATGAAGCAGATTGCGATAAATACGGGCTCCGTAACTTAAAAGCAATTATTCAAAAATATAATCATGATTTAGATATTGAAATTGCTCTTTAAAACATGTTATGATTAAAAAGTAATAAATGAGAATTGCAATTTGTTATTATTACATCTTCTTATTTATGGTCAAAGCATAAATAATTTTTGAATAAGTCTAGAACGCTTTCTAGACTTTTTTTCTTTATATTAAAAAAGAAAAAAGAAAAGAATAATGTATCGCTTAAAAAGTTATGGTATAATAAAAATAAGAAAAAAGGTGAATTTCATGATCAAAACCCGCTTTGCTCCCAGTCTCTCAGGATACATGCACATAGGTAATTTAAGAAGTGCCTTATTTGCTTATTTAATAGCCAAACAAGACGAAGGAGAATTTGTTTTAAGAATTGAAGACACCGATAGATCAAGATCCCGAATTGGAGTAGAAGAACAAATCTATAATATATTAAATGCCTTTCAGTTAACGTATGATGAAGGTCCACATAGAGAAACTAATAATACGGAGTACGTTCAAAGCAAACGATTAGATATTTATAAATCTTACGCTGAAAAATTATTAAAAAAAGGTGAAGCATATTACTGTTTTTGTGATAAGAAAACATTAAACGCCAATAGAATGAAAGCAAATGAAGAAAAACAAAATTTTCTTTATGAAGACCCATGTCGAATAATTGGAATAGAAGAAGCAAAAAATCGTGTTCTAGCTGGAGAAAGTTATACCATTAGACAAAAAATGCCAAAAACCGGTCAGACCAGTTTTCGTGATTTAGTTTATGGAGACATCACATTTGATAACAGTACTTTAGAAGATCAAATTTTAATTAAAAGTGATGGCTTCCCAACCTATAACTTTGCTAATGTAATAGATGACGCCTTAATGGAGATTACACATGTAACAAGAGGATGTGAATACCTATCTAGTATGCCAAAATATTTACTTTTATATGAAGCACTAAACTTTCCTCGTCCAGAATTTGTGCATCTTCCTTTAGTAAGAATAAAAGAAAAAGGCGTCTTAATTAAAAACTATAAAGAAGACGATTTAATGGATTTATTAAATCAAGGTTTTTTACCTAGTGCCATTATTAATTATATGGCTTTATTAGGATGGAATCCTAGAACAAATCAAGAATTTTTTACTCTTCAAGAGCTAATAAACGAATTTGACATCAGTAAAATTACTAAAAGACCTTGTTGCTACGATATAAAAAAATTAGTGTGGTTTAATAAACATTATATTTCTAAAATGAATGATCAAGAGTATATTAATTTTACACGTCCTTATCTAGAAAATGTATATAACTTAAAAGATAAAACAGAAGAATGGATTAACAACTTACTCTTATTATTTAAAAAACACCTTCACTTTGGAAGTGAAATCGCTCTAGTTTCTAACTTATTTTTTCGTAAAACAATCGTTTTAGATGAAAAATGTATAAATTATTTGAGAAGTGATGAACTCATTCCTAGCGTTTTAACAACTTTTAAAGAAGAAGTTGAAAATTGTTCGAATTGGAACCTTCAAAACATTGAAGAATTATTAAAAAGAGTAGAATTAAAAACAAACAGTACAAAAGAAAAAACATATATGCCAATTAGAATAGTCGTGACAGGTTTAAACTATGGAAGAGAATTAAGTAAAACTTTATTTCTATTAGAACAACAAACAATTATTAAAAGAGTAGAAAATAGCATAGGTATGTATTAGAAAGGAATAATATGAAAATATACAACACATTAAATAAAACCGTTGAAGAATTTATACCACGTGAAGAAGGAAAGGTTAAAATGTATACTTGTGGTCCAACGGTTTACCATTTTGCTCACATTGGAAATTTGAGAAGCTATATTTTTGAAGATATTTTAGAAAAAAGCCTTAATTATTTAGGTTACGAAGTAAAAAGAGTAATGAATATTACGGATGTAGGGCATTTAACAAGCGATTCCGATTCTGGAGACGATAAAATGCTTAAAGGAGCGAAACGAGAACACAAATCGGTTTTAGAAATAGCAGAATTTTATACCGAAGCTTTTAAAAAAGACACGAAAGACTTAAACATAAAATGGCCTGAAATCGTTTCAAAAGCCACCGATAATATTGATGAATACATAAAAATAATTACGGAACTTTTAAATAAAGGTTATGCCTATAAAAGTGGAGGAAACGTTTACTTTGATACTTCGAAACTCACCGATTATTATAAGTTAACGAATCATAAGGTGGATGAAATGGTCATTGGCGTTCGTGAAGGCGTGGATGAAGATAAAAATAAAAGAAACCAAAGCGATTTTGTCTTATGGTTTACTCAATCAAAGTTTGACGATCAAGCTTTAAAATGGGACTCTCCATGGGGAACGGGATACCCTGGATGGCATATTGAATGTTCAGGAATCAGTTTAAAATATTTAGGAGAATACTTAGACATCCATTGTGGTGGAGTAGACAACATCTTTCCTCACCACACCAATGAAATTGCTCAAAGTGAAGCTTTTTTAGGGCATAAATGGTGCCATTACTGGGTTCATGGCGAACATTTAAATGATGAAACAGGAAAAATGTCTAAATCAAAAGGCGAATTTTTAACCCTCTCTTTAATTAAAGAAAAGGGGTATGACCCTTTAGCCTACCGTTTTATGTGTTTAAACACATCTTATCGTAAAGTATTAGTCTTTTCTTACGAAGCTTTAGATAATGCAACCAGTGCCTACTTAAAATTAAAAAATAAAGTAAAAAATCTAAACGATGATGGTGAAATAGACGAAAAAAACTATAAAAAATACGATAATGAATTTAAAAAATACTTAGCGGAGGATTTAAACACTTCAAACAGCATAACTCTTATTTATGATTTATTAAAAAGTGAAGTAAATGGGAAAACTAAGAAAGATTTAATAGCCTCTTGGGATGAAGTTTTATCTTTGAATTTAATAACGAATGAAAGTACTAAAAACATCGACACCCACTATATTGAACAAAAAATAAAAGAAAGAACCATCGCAAAAGACAACAAAGACTACGCTTTAGCAGATCGTATCCGAAAAGAACTATTAGAAAAAGGAATTCTTTTAAAAGATACACGAGAAGGAACAACTTACACCATTAACACATAAACTTCACAAAAAAGTGTTAGGATAGAAAATAGGAAGTGAAAAAATGGATTTAATCATTTTATTACTCATGTTATTTTTACCCGCTTTAGCTCAGGTTTTAGTAACAAGTAATTATAGCAAATACAAAAATATTGAAAATGAAAAAAATTTAAGTGGATTTGAAGTAGCTCGTAAAATATTAGATGAAAAGGGTCTAAAAGAAATATACATCGTTGAAACTAAAGGAAATCTTACTGACCATTACGACCCTAAAAGAAAAGTGGTAAGACTATCTAATAGTGTTTATCATGGAAAAACAATTGCTTCAATCGCTATTGCAGCTCATGAATGTGGACACGCCATTCAAGATAAAGAAAATTATATATACATGCGATTACGTGCTCTTATATTCCCCATTGTGAATATTGCCACTTCAATGTCTTATTTTATCATTTTTTTAGGTTTAATTTTTGAATCATTAAACTTAATTTGGATGGGAATCTTTTGCGTTGGAACAGGATTAATTTTTCAACTTGTAACCTTACCAGTTGAAATCGATGCCAGTAAAAGAGCAAAAATTGAAATCCAAAAATTAGAATTAGCAAGTGAAACTGAAACCTTAGGCGTTTCAAAAATGCTTACCGCTGCTGCCTCAACTTATTTAGCGGGCGTTTTGACAAGTGCCCTTGAACTGGTAAGACTTTTCCTATTATTTGGCAATCGTGATGATAATTGATTTTTAAAAGCTCAAAAGGGCTTTTTTTTTAAAATAAATTGACGTGCTATTTTACAAAGAGTATAATAAAATTATTCTGAAGGAAGAGGAGTTTATATGCGACGACAATCGTTAAGATTTGATATTTGGTTATGCCTACTTTTAAGTTTTTTACTCAGTTTAGGGACTGAAAAAATAGCAAAATCCATTCTTGTCGAGAAATATGAGGAACATAAAGAAGAACATAAAGTAGAAACAGACGAAATTGGTGGAAAAGCGGGAGAGGATATCTTTAGAGCCCAAAATATAGAAGATTTATTAAATCATGAAACATTTACTGTTGTTTCTCCTGGTATTGAATATAGAAACAAAGGAGCAGGGTATTATAAAGGAATGTATTTACATGCTTTAACTTTACCCTCTGGTGAAAAAGTCGCCGCTCGTATTAATTCGGATTCAGTCGTTCATGAAGGCGATTCTATTTATTCTGGAGACAATATTTTACCAGTTGGGAAGCTGATTTATGAAGATTTAAGTCAAGACACATCATTTATAAATCAAATTGAATATAAAGAACCACTCGATCGAAAAGACTTTTATATCGATATGGTCGGTGGAGCTGAAATTCAAAGTGAAGAATCATTTGTAGACACTAGAGTATTATTAGTTCAACTTCTAACGATTTTCTTCACATTCCCTCTATTTCATACCTTAGGTTCTAAATTAGGTATTTTCCCATATTTCTTTGCTCCAAAAAATAAAAAAGAATCCGAATGGGATTAAGAAAGGAAAATTTATAAATGCAAGAATCAAAAATACAAAAAATAAACATCGTTTATTTATTAGGAACTTTATTCATTCCTATTCTAATTTGTGCTCTATGTTTTACAATAAGTGCGCTTTATTTTCCAAAAGGAAATGGTGCAGTAATACTTATTTTGGGACCAACTGTTCTATCAATTTTATGGTGGATTTTTGGAGGAAGTTTTATTTTCAAACGTAAAACAAGAGAATTTGAACATACATTAGAAGAAAGTGGTTTTAATAAAGACCATACATTTTATGGAAGAGGTAAAGTAGTGATTATCGATGTAGAACAAGGTAAAATTGGGTTAATCTTCTTCTGGAATCCATTTAAAACTTATGAATTCTCCGCCTCTAAAGTGGAAAAAGCATGGGTCGACGATGGAAAAAGTGGTTCAGGTTTTTTAGAAGGAAGTAGTCGGGTAAGCTTTTTAATGATTGTAGATGGAATAAAAATAAGAGTAGATACTTTTACGTCTAATCAACGTTTCCGTATGAACGATAATTATATTTTAACAGGGATTTCAAAAGCCGACATGATGGTACAAACCATAGAAAAAGCCCGTAAAAAGGCAAAATAAAAATGTTTAAAAAATTACGAGCTTTGTTTCACGAGGATTGGTGCCCCGAATGTACAGAAACAATGGAAGTTTTAAAAAAACAGCTTTATGGCTTACCACAAATGGTGGGGCATTATGAATCTCATAGTGATGCCTCCTATTATATTAAAAATTTAACAAAAGTGACCAAAAAAGCAGATATTCCAACAGGATATTACGCTTGTGGCGCTCATCTTTATCGGTGTCCAAAATGTGGCAATCAAATGGTTAAACTATCGATTTTTCTTCCCGTAAGAGACCAAGAAAAATACGAAGAAACGTTCTTTATAAAAAATAAAGAAATGATAAAATATATATTAGAAAATTAGAAAGGATTTAAAAAATATGAAAATAAAAAAATTAGGACATTATTTATGTCTTGGAATAATTATATTAGGAGTAGTGACAGGTTGTGGCAATAAGCCCACTGAATTACCAGAAAACAAAGAGGAAGAAGTAAAAGGAAATTGTACAGTAGAAGGGTGTATGAATCAAATTGAACCAAAAATGAAAGTAGAAGAAGTTAATCAAATTATTGGCTTTGAAGGAGAGAAAAAAGCAGAATCGGATACTTACAGTTGGCAATTAAGTAAAAAAACAAAAATAGAAATTGAATACAAAAATGATTTAGGATCAATTAAAGCAACGTATGATAAAGATGAAATAAATAGTGATGACTTTAAATTATCAATCGCTTATGAAATAGTAGGTGATATTAAGGAAAAAACCTATACCTATGAAGAAATGGTTGAAAAATTGGAAGGAATAGAAGGCCATTTAGAATCTAAATCTTCTACCTCTAAAATGTATGTATGGGTTAAAGATGGTAAAACATTTAGAGCAACTTTTTCTGATAGTTTAAAAGGTAAATGTAGTATTGTTTCCATTAGATAGTTTTAAGTAACACTCTTATTTTTTGAAAAACGCAAGACTTGATATAAGTCGCGTTTTTTTTATGTTTATATTTTGCTATTAAAATAACAAATTACAAAAATAGGGATGCATTAAGTATAAACCTTTGTTTTATAAGAATACTAATTTTAGGTGAGAATATGAAAGCTTTAATAACAGGAGCGAGCAGTGGAATCGGAAGAGATATGGCTTACTATCTTGCAAGTCTTGGGTACGATTTGTATTTAGTAGCCAGAAGAAAAGAAAAATTAGAAGAAATAAAAAGAAAGGTAAACACAAAAGTAACCATTATTTCATTAGACTTAACAAAAGAAAAAAACGTTTTTAAACTTCATCAAGAATTGCAAAAGAAAAACATGGATATTTTAATAAATAACGCTGGTTTTGGCTTATTTGGAAAATTTTATAAAACGGATTTAGAACGAGAACTAGAAATGATTGACTTAAATATAAAAGCGTATCACATCTTAACCAAGCTCTTTCTTATTGATTTTATAAAAAGAAAGAGTGGCTACATATTAAATGTTTGTTCAAGCGCTGGCTTCTTAATTGGACCTAATTTAAGTACCTATTATGCCACTAAAAACTATATCACCAAATTAACACTAGCTATAAATGAAGAATTAAAAAACAGTCAAAGTCATGTTTCTATAAGTGCTCTATGCCCAGGACCAGTATCTACAGAATTTAATAAAGTAGCTCATGGAGAATTTAAAATAAAAGAAATGCCGAGTAAAAAAGTGGCAAAGTACGCCATTGACAAAATGTTTCAAAAGAAATTAATAATTGTACCTGGTTGGAGTGTCAAGTTAGGTCTTTTCCTAAACCGCTTTATTCCTCTTAAACTTTCCATGTATTTGACTTCTAAAATTCAAAAAAGAATCTAATTAATGTCAATTTACATAAATAAGAATTTATTCTAAAAAAATAAGAGGGTACAAAAATAAAAAAGATTGCTTTTTCTTAATAATACGTTAAAATATAAGACTTGAAAAGAGGTGCAGGATGGATAAAGATTTAAAAATAGTCGTTGAAGCATTGGCTGAAGATATTATAAATCAATGTATTTTTCCAAGTGATACAAAAGAATATGAAAAAATAATAACGACACTTATAAAAAAGTTAAAAGAAGCAAAGCCTAATTTAACCGAAAATTTTGAAGCCATAAAAAGAGAGACTTTTTTTACACCTGAAAAACTAATTTTGAATTGTATGACTTTGTTAATTTTTTCTTCGATTAAAAAATCATTAAATGCGTGTGAAATAAAGCAAATTGTATTAAATAACATTTTCTATGTAAGTCATTTATTAAAAAATCTAGAAATATTACAAACGCATAACATTTCGAATAAACTTTAAAAGTTTACACCTTGGTAAGCGAACAAATATATGCTATACTATTTTTGCAAACAGAAATTTTGTAGACAGGAAAAGGACGAAAGAAGGAGTAAAATGAAAAATGATAAAATCATAATACGTGGTGCAAGAGAAAATAACCTAAAAAATATTGATTTAGAATTACCTAAAAATCAACTCATTGTGATGACGGGAGTTTCTGGCTCTGGAAAAAGTAGTTTGGCTTTTGATACCATTTACGCTGAAGGTCAAAGAAGATTTGTAGAAAGTCTATCTTCTTATGCCCGACAATTTTTAGGTGGAAGCGAAAAACCAGACGTTGATTCCATTGATGGATTAAGTCCTAGTATTGCAATTGATCAAAAAACAACCAATAATAACCCTCGTAGTACTGTTGGAACCGTTACAGAAATTTATGATTACTTAAAATTATTATACGCTAGAGTGGGCGTGCCTTATTGTCCGACTCATCATGAGCCCATTGTTCATCAAAGTATAGAAGAAATGACCAATAAAGTTATGAACATGGAAAGTGGAACCAAAATAGAAATTTTAGCTCCAGTCGTTCGTAATGAAAAAGGAACCCATCAAGGTATTTTAGAAGATTTAAGAAAAGAAGGATACACAAGAGTACGCATTAATGGAGAAAGACTTTCTTTAGATGAAGAAATCACTTTAGAAAAGAATGTCAAAGATGAAATTGAAGTCATCGTAGATCGTATTGTTGTTAAAGAAGAAGAAAGAACCCGTATTTTTGAAGCAATTGAAAACTCAACTAAACTGGCAGATGGCATGGTTTTAATACATATTATTGATGGCGAAGAAATGTTATGGAGTGAAAAATTTGCTTGTATAAAATGTAACTATTCTCTACCCGATTTAGAACCCAATATGTTTTCCTTTAATGCTCCTTTTGGTGCTTGTCCTGAATGTAAAGGATTAGGATTTAAAACCGCTATATCGATTGACTTATTAGTTCCAGACAATACAAAATCAATTAATGAAGGAGCCATTGCAACCATGAGCGATGACCAAAATATTTTTTATCAAGACGTTAAAACCGCTTGTGATCATTACCATATTGATATGAATAAGCCTTTTAAAAAACTAACCAAAAAAGAACGCGATATTATTTTATATGGTAGCCCTGATGAATTAAACTTTGAATACACCGCTAAAAATGGAAACAAAAGATTCACAACAGGATACTACGAAGGCATTATTAAAAATTTAGAAAGAAGATACATTGAAACTTCTTCAAATTGGATTCGTGAATGGTTAGATGGTTACATGATGGAAATGGAATGTCCTCTGTGCCATGGAGCTCGACTAAAAGAAAACGTTTTAAATGTTTTAATCAACAAAAAAAATATTTATGAAATGACAAAAATGAGCATTGGTCATTTATTAGGATTTATTGAAAATTTAAAATTAAATAAAGAAGAAAAAGAAATCAGTCGTCTTATTATAAAAGAAATCATCAATCGCTTACAATTTCTAAAAAATGTAGGGTTAGACTACATTACACTAGACCGAATGGCGGGAACCTTATCAGGAGGAGAACTTCAAAGAATTCGTTTAGCTACACAAATTGGAAGTAAACTAAGTGGCGTTTTATATGTCTTAGATGAACCAAGCATAGGTCTTCATCAAAGAGATAATGACAAATTAATTCAATCCTTAAAAGAAATGGTCAGTTTAGGAAATACCTTAGTGGTGGTTGAACACGATACCGATACTATGCTAGCATCTGACTTTTTAGTTGATATTGGTCCAGGAGCTGGAAGAAATGGTGGAGAAGTCGTTGCTTTTGGAACACCAAAAGAAGTGATGCAAAATGAAAAATCGTTAACAGGAAAATACTTATCAGGCAAAGAAAAAATTGAAGTGCCTAAAAGTAGACGAAAAGGCAACGGAAAATATTTAGAAATTTTTGGGGCTGAAGAACATAATCTAAAAAATATAGATGTAAAAATACCTTTAGGTAAATTTGTTTGTGTCACAGGTGTTTCTGGCTCAGGAAAAAGTAGTTTAGTAAATGAAATCATTCATAAAGCGGTCTTTAAAAACATTTATCCTAAATCAAAAACCATTCCTGGCAAATATAAAAAAATAAAAGGTTTATCAAACATCGATAAAGTCGTTGCGATTTCTCAAGATCCAATTGGTCGAACACCAAGAAGTAATCCCGCAACTTATGTTGGCGTTTTTGATGACATTAGAAATCTATTTGCGGAAATGAAAGAATCTAAAATGCGTGGTTTTGATAAATCAAGATTTTCCTTTAATGTAAAAGGAGGACGATGCGAAGCCTGTTATGGAGATGGCGTAAAAAAAATAGAAATGCATTTTTTACCTGACGTTTATGTTCCATGCGATGTCTGTAAAGGAACGCGTTACAATAAAGATACGTTAAACATTAAATTTAAAGGGAAAAATATTGCTGAAATTTTAAAATTACGTGTGGAAGAAGCTTTAGAAGTATTTGAAAATGTACCTAAAATTAAAAGTAAATTAGACATTATGATGGATGTAGGGCTTTCTTATGTAGAATTAGGGGCTGGAGCACCTACCCTTTCAGGTGGAGAAGCAGGACGAGTAAAATTAGCCAAAGAACTTCAAAAAAAACCAACAGGTAAAAGTTTGTTTATTTTAGATGAACCCACGACAGGTTTACACTCTGAGGACATAAAAAAATTACTCTCTATTTTAAATCGTATTGTTGATAATGGAGACACCGTTTTAGTCATCGAACACAATTTAGATGTGATAAAAGTAGCGGATCATATCATTGATTTAGGTCCAGAAGGTGGCGATGGTGGAGGAGAAATCATAGGCACAGGCACACCAGAAGAAATTGTAAAAATAAAAGAATCTTACACTGGTAAGTATTTAAAAAAATATTTAGATTGACTTTAAACCCTTAAAAACTTTTGCTATAATAAAGAAAGAAAGTAGATGATTTTATGGATCCAATTATGTTTAATGTTTTTGGTCTTGAAATAAGATGGTATTCCTTTTTATTATTATTAGCCATTGGAGGAGGAATTGTTCTGTTAATTCATGAAGGAAAAAAATACAATTACTCCAAAGACTTTTTATTTAATTTAGCTTTTTGGGTAGTGGTGATAGGCTTTATTTGTGCAAGGTTGTATTACGTTATCTTTAATTATAAACATTATTTAAATGACCCACTAAGCATTTTTAAAGTTTGGGAAGGTGGATTAGCTATCCATGGTGGCCTTTTAGGTGGTTTCATAACTTTAGTACTTTATTGTAAAAAATACAACGCTCGAACACTTAAAATCACCGATATGATTACTATCCCTTTAATGCTTGGTCAAGCAATAGGAAGATGGGGCAACTTTTTTAACAGTGAAGCTCACGGAAGTGCGACAACCTTAATAGAGCTTCAAAGTAAACACATTCCCGATTTCGTTATTGAAGGAATGAGAATCAATGGCGTCTATTACCATCCTACCTTTTTTTACGAATCCTTATGGTGTTTACTAGGTGTTGTAATTCTCTTAATTATTAAGCATTATAAATATTTAAAAGTTGGAGAACTCACTTGTGTTTACATCATGTGGTACAGTGTCGGACGTTTCTTTATTGAAGCATTAAGAACCGATTCACTCATGCTTGGAGGATTTAAAGTCGCTCAATTAGTTTCCGTCGCTTTATTTATTATAGGACTATTAGCCTTAATGATTTTAACCCGTAAAAGTAAATTTGAAGATTTATACACCGAATCCAATGGAAACGATATACTATTTTAGTAGGTGATAAAATGTATGATTTAATTATTATTGGTATGGGAATCTCAGGTATCTCCGCCGCCATCTATGCTAAAAATAGCAATCTAAACGTCTTAATATTAGAAGAAAAAACACCTGGGGGCTTATTAAACAGAATAAATGAAATTAATAATTATCCTGGTTTAAAAAAAATAACAGGTTCAGAATTGTCTTATCAGTTATTCGAAAGCATTGAAGCGTTAAAGATTCCTTATAAAATAGATAAAGTTTTAAAAATAATTCTAGATAACGAAATAAAAATAGTCAAAACGGAAAAAGAAGAATACAAGACGAAAAACATTATAATAGCAACAGGAAGAAAAAATCGTACCTTAAATTTGGAAAAGGAACAAGAATTATTAGGCCATGGAATCAGTACGTGTGCTTTATGTGACGGAAATCTTTATAAAGAAAAAACAATTGCGGTTGTCGGTGGAGGAAATACCGCTTTAGAAGAAACTCTTTATTTATCAAACTTAGCCAGTAAAATTTATTTAATTCATCGAAGAGATACTTTTAGAGCGGAACAAACACTTATTGAAAAAATTAAACAAAAAGCAAACATTGAAATTTTATATAATTCTGAAGTGACAAAGCTGATAGAAGAACAAAATCGTTTAAATAAAATAGAAATCAATCATGAAAAAGAATTATCAGTCAGTGCTTTATTTATATTTATTGGATTTGTTCCTAACAATGATTTTTTAAGCTCTTTAGATATTTTAAATGAAGAGGGCTACATTTTAGTAAATAACAACTATGAAACAAAAATAAAAGGCATATACGCTGTAGGAGATTGTATAAAAAAAGAGTATTATCAACTTATAACCGCCTCTAATGATGGGGTCGTAGCAAGCATCAATATTATAAAAAATAATAAAAATTAAAAACATATTCTCCATTATTGAATATGTTTTTTTATGACGTCTAAATTCCTTTTTTCTTTTTCTAAAGATAATAATTTAGAAAATATGAAAAATTATTTTCAAAATATTTCTTATGATATAGGAATAAGCTATGGCTTTTTGCCACAAAAACAAAATAAAAAGTATTGCGAAAATACTAAAATATGATATAATACATAAGAAAAAGAAATTACTATGCCTAGGAATTAGGTATGGCGAAAGGAGCGAATTATGAAAGCTAATATTCATCCAGAAATGAAAGAAACAACTGTTAAATGTGCTTGTGGAGCTTCATTTACAACTAAATCTACAAAAGAAAATATTGAAGTAGAAATATGTAGCGAATGTCATCCTTTTTATACAGGAAAACAAGGGAATGCTAAAAAAACTGGAAATATTGAAAAATTTAATCGTAAATATGGTTTAGATAATAACAAAGCTGCATAATGCAGCTTTTTGTCGTTGTTATGAGAAAATGATGGGATAAAACATGAAAAATTTGAAAGACATTATAAAAAAAATAAAAGAAATTCATAAAATTTCTAACAAGTCTTATGCAAGTATAATAAAAGACATTTTATACTGTAAAAGAAAATATAAATCTTCAATAAGAGATTACTATTCCTTTCAATTTTATAAAAGAACTAAATTTGAAAGGAATACTTACATCACAGAAGGAATAAATAAAGAATACATAAGAAAATACAATAACTATAAATATAAAATGAATTTGAAAAATCGTATTGAATTTAATAAATTATTTAGTAAAGCATTAAATAGAGAATGGCTCGAATTAAGAAAAACAGATTTTAATACCTTTAAAAAATTTTGTTATAAACATAGAACCATTATCGTAAGACAAAGCAATAAACAAAAAATAATTGACACATCTAATCAAGATTTAAGAAAAATATATGATAAATTAATGGAATACAGCTCAGTCGTTATAGAAAATCAATTAAAGATTTGTAAAACGTTAGAGCGATTACAACCCAATTCAATGAATGTAATAAAAATAGTTACTTTTTTAGGAAAAACTTCTATGGCCGTTTTAGAAATTGGCAATAAAAATAAACAAATTAATTTTTTTAAAGATAGCCTAATTGCTGAAATAAATATTAATACTGGAAAAATTGATTACCCAGCCATCGATTTTAAATTGAATACTTATATCAAACATCCTCTAACCCATAAACAAATCAAAGGCATAAAGATTCCAAAATGGGAAGCCGCAAAAACTCTATGTGAAACAGCAAGTTTAGAAATCCCTTTTTTAGGATACATTGAATGGTCCATTTGCATATTAGAAGACAAATGTTCATTGATTGGAGTGAACGCCATTCCAAGTTATTATTTATATCAGCTCTCAACCCACAGCGATAAAAAAGTAGGTAGATTACCAATATTAAAAGAAATTGAAAGGAAGATTGAAGAATGAAAATAGCTATAGCCAGTGATCACAGAGGCGTTGAATACAAAAATGAAGTGATTGAATTTTTAAAAAATAAAAATTATGAAATAGTGGATTGTAGTCCAGAAAACACTCCAACCGATGACTACCCAGATTTTGCTTTCAAAGTTTGTCATAAAGTCGTCAAAAAAGAAGCAGAGATAGGTATCTTAGTTTGTAGAACAGGTATAGGGATGTCTATTGCCGCTAATAAAGTAAAAGGCATCCGTTGTGCGAAAATTAATTCGGTAGAAGACGCAACACTTTGTCGTAACGATAATGGAGCAAACGTAATGACATTTAATTATACCGAGGGCATGGAGAACATAAAAAAATACATTGAAGCCTTTTTAAGTGCTGAAGTCTTAAACGATGAACGTCATAAAAGAAGAGTGAATAAAATCATAAAATACGAGATGGGCGAATACAATGAACTATAAGCTATTTATTTATGCTTTTAATATCCTTTTGTGTATTTTCGCAACCAGTGCCATCAATTTTGAAAAAATAATACGTAAAAATAAAGGACTAGAAACACGAATATTAGCGATGATAGTAAGTTTAGTTTTAGCTTACCTCTTAACGAATTTTATCTTTGATTTTATAGAGTGGAGTAAAATGATATAAGGAGAACTATGAAAAATAAAATACTATTAGGTGTAGTAGTTATTTTAAGTTTAATAAATATTGTAGTGATTTGTACCAAAAAAACAGATCACTCTTTTTTTAATGAAGAAGAAGAGAAAAAAATAACCGTCAAAACCTCGGATAATCAGTTAGAAAACTTAAACCTAGAAGATTATTTAATAGGGGTACTTGCCGCTGAAATTCCCGCCTCTTTTCATGAAGAAGCACTAAAAGCCCAAGCAGTAGCTTCAAGAACCTATGCCCTATATAAAATAAAAACAAATAAAAATGAGAATTATGATATATTAGCGGATATCTCAAACCAGGCATACATCACGAAAGAAGAAATGAAAGAAAAATGGCAAGAAGGCTACGACCACTATTTAGAAAAAATAACCAAAGCGGTGAATGAAACCAAAAACGAAGCCATGTTTTATCACGATGAAATTATTGAATCGTTTTATTTTTCAATGAGTAACGGCTACACCGAAGATGCTTCATTTGTCTTTAGCGAATCCCTTCCTTATATCAAATCTGTTTCATCAAAATGGGATAATGAATCTCTAAACAACTTTGAAGTCACAACCACTTTTTCAAAAGAAGACTTTTGTACAAAATTAGGCATCGCCAATTGCCAAGACTTAACTATGAATAATAAAACGTATACCAATACCCATCGCATAAACACTATTACCATAAACAATCAAGAATTTAAAGGAACCGAAATACGAAAAAAATTAAACCTTAGAAGTACCGATTTCACGATTGATTTAAAGGATACCATAACAATTACTACTAAAGGGTATGGGCATGGTGTAGGGATGAGTCAATATGGCGCTAATGGTATGGCCAAAGAAGGTTTTAATTACAAAGAAATTTTAAATCATTATTACAAAGACATTTCTATAAAAAAAATAGTATAAAACGTTTTCTTTTTGGAGAGACTACCTACTAGGAAGGTGAAGAAAGTGACGAAAAGAAAACTAAAAAGTTTTGTCAAACCAACACTATTTATAATTTGTATAACTACTATATTATTATCCAGTCTAAGCATAATAAAAAATTTAAAACCAACGAATGAAGTCGAAGACAGTTATGTAGTAAATCCAATTATAGATAATGTTACCCCTGTAGTTGATACAGTAGAGGAAAAAGTAAGTATAATTAAACCCTACGCTAATGAATCGGTTAAATTAGCAAAATCCTTTTATGACAAGGATGCAAAAGAAGAAGAGCAACAACAGTCATTGATTTATTATGAAAACACTTATTTACCAAATAGTGGTGTGGTGTATTCAAATGCCGAAGAATTTGATTGTATTGCTGTTTTAGATGGAACCATTATTGATATTAAACAAGATGAAATATTAAATACCATTGTGTATGTTTCTCATAATAATAACTTAACAACCATCTATTATGGATTAAAAGATGTTAATCTTAAAGTGAATGATGCAATAAAACAAAACGATGTAATAGGTAAAAGTACCACAAACAAATTTTGTACAGAAGCAAATTCCATTCTATTTGAAGTAAATTATAATGGAGCGGTATTAAATCCTGAAAAATTTTATACGATGAGTATTGATGAATTAAATTAAGAATAGACACCCCTTAAATAAAATATGTTTTATAAAGGGGTTGTTTATATAAATGGATGAAAGAATAAGAAAAAGAGTAAAAAAAGAAGCGAATTATCTTATTAGTACAGGACGAACAATAAGAGAAGTAGCTCATTATTTTAATATAAGTAAAAGTACAGTACATAAAGATTTACAAGAAAGATTAAAAATTATTTCTCCAGAATATTACATTTTAGTAAGAGAAATTGTAAAAAAAAACTTATCTCTTCGCCACATAAAAGGTGGAGAAACAACAAAGAAAAAATATAGCAAAAAAGTGAGTTGATTCTATGTCAAAATATCATTTTTCTATTACAATAAATGATAATGAATTTTTATTATGGGATATAAAAAAAAATAAAATCTTTAACAAAAGATTTAAAAGTTTAAAAAAAGATCAAATTATAAATATACCCCTTTTTTCCAAAGAATTAAGTCATTTTTTTCGTGAATTTCATATTCATCTCTCTTTATTTGGTTACAAACTTATTTTTATAAAACCACTAGCTTTAAATGTAGTCCTATTAGAAAAATACCTTGAAATCTTTAATGATTATTTTCGGAAAATTGAAGTTGTCAATATAGAAGAAATTTTAAAAATAGATAAAAACATAAGTTATCTAAACATTAATCATCATTATTTAGATTATTATTATTTAAAAAAGAATAAGTTAGAGACATTAAGAGTAAATAAAAATCTATTTAACAACAATACTCTAAAGACCATCAAATACTTATTCACAGCCATCTTTAAATCAAAAAGAATGATAGTCTTTGGTAACGATGAAAACATTCCTAGTATTGTCGAAGAATTAAACCATAATTACAATATAATCGCTACTTTTCCAGAATTTCATCATAAATATATTTTAGAAGAATACAAAAAAAAATAAACTTTTTGTATTTTTTTTAACAATTTTATGATATAATTGCAAATAGCGAACAAAGAAGAGGGTGATTTATATGTTTAAGATTGTTGTAGTAGAAGACGATAGAAATACACAATTTACGATTAAAAAGATATTAAGAGAAATGGATATATTTAAGGACTCTAGTATCAAAATATGCTACTTTACAAAATTTACAAATGAACTTAAAGAAATCATTACAGATACATCAGAAAGAAAAATTTATATCATGGATATTGAATTAGAAACAAGAGTAAGTGGAATAGATATCGCTAAATTTATCAGAAAAACCGATTGGGAAAGTGAAATCATATTTACGACGCATCATGATAAGATGTTCGAAACCGCTTATAGAAACGTATATGAAGTATTTGACTTCATTGAAAAATTTCATGACTTTGATAAAAAATTAAAGAAAGACATTAAATTAATTATCAATCGTAATTACGATAAACATATGTTCAAATACGATAGTAGAGACTTAAGTCTTCGTATCTTTTATCGTTCCATTACTCATATTTATAGAGATAAAGAAGCGAGAAAAATTATAATTAACACAGATAAAACCAGTTATTCACTTTATTTAAGTATTACAGATTGTATGAAATATTTAGATAGTCGTTTTAAAATTGTCCATCGAGCTTGTATAGCTAACACAGAACGTATTCAATCATATGATTGGAAAAATGGTTGTTTTGAATTAGATAATGGTAAAATAGTAACTATGTTATCTAAAAAGTTCAAAAAGGAGTTAGAAAGTTACGATGAATGCAACAATTAACTTTATTAGTTTTAGCTTAATAACATTTATTAGTTTGATTTTTTATAACTTATGTTATGCAAAGCTAAACAGTCATAAAATAAATATCAATTTGAAAAATATATTAATAATGCTAATGGCAGTTATCCTCATAATGATTAATAATAAATTTAATATTCTAACAATTAAATTGATTTTCAACATAGTTATTTTTAGTACAGAATTAAAACTTTTATTTCAAGACTCATTAAAAAAGATTTTAATAAATTATGTGTTTTTATATTTATTGATTTTATTAATAGAAATTTCTTTAACAAATATTGCTTACTATTTTAAATTTTTTATAAATAGTGATAGTGCCAATTCATTATCTTATTCAACTGTTTTATTAACATTTTCCATTAGTATAGTTCAATATATAATCATTTTGATTCCAATTAGCAGGAATTTTATTCAAAACATTATATATTATTTTTTCAAAAGTAATACAATTAAAGCAACGATAATTTTAATATTTCTAACTATTGATATGATTGCAACATTTAATATTGAAAATTTTGGTAATAAAAATTCTATACAATCAATAATTATTTTATTAATCATTTACATCTACTTGTTTACAGATATAATTCGTTTAAGATACCATGAAGAAACCTTAAAAAATTCTAATCATAAATTAATAGAGTACAATAGTAAATATGCTAAATTTTTAGATGAATATAAAATATATAAACATAATATTAATCATAAACTTTCTGGTATGAAGGCGTTTGGTAATAAGAAAATTAATTCTTTAATTGATGAATTATTAAATAAAGAAACAACTTTCAGTGTTAGAAATAACAATATTTATAAAGTTCCAAATGGAATTAAAGGAATTGTGGCTGAGAAGTTATATAATAAAAATTACGACATTATGATACATAATAAAATTAAAAAGGACTATTTCAGTAAACTATCACCACAAGCTTTTAATAGTATTTCTGAATGTTTAGGAATTGCGTTAGATAATGCAATTGAAGCATGTGAAGAAACCGAAAATCCAGTTATTACTATCGACATTTATGAAAATAAGGAAAATGTTTGTATCAAAATTGGTAATACTTTTAAAAATTGTATAGAAATTGATGAAATTGGGAGCAAATATTACTCAACTAAAAATCGTGGCAGTGGACTAGGTTTATTTTCGATTAAGAAAAATAAATTAATAAAAGAAAAAATTACAATTATTAATGATATTTATTACATAGAATTACAAATAAAAAAAGCACGTTAACTCAAAGAACGTGCTTTAATTAATTAAAGCATTTCTTTAGGACATTCTTCTTCAGACCAATTACCAAATAATGAAAAAGTTGAAACGCTATTATTAACCATTCCAGCTAAAAAAGTTAATACATTTGCAAAAATGTTAGCCATGATCACACTCCTCCTCTCCCTGTTTAAATAATCTATTTCAATTTATTTAAACCAAATTAACTACAATAATTTTTATAATTATTATAGGGAATTTTAAAAAGTTTATAAGTTAATGGATTAATACAAATACTTGTTAATAAAAGAACAAAACAAATCACTTGATAAAAATAGTCTCCATTTATAATAAAACTAATTAAAATATAAACAATGCCAATTCCAAGAGAAATTATCTTGTTTACTTTTCTTTTTCTTTTGTTAATAAGAGGTCTTTTTGGAGTGTCACTTGGTGAAAAGAATAAAATTGACAAAAAACCTATTAAATAACAACTTATAATAAGTTCTTTTGAAAAATAAATTCTTTGTATTAAAAAGGGACAAATACTGTAAATTCCAAGAGTAGTTATCCAACAATATAGGTTTTTTGAAGCATGTATTCCAAAAGTAAAACCTCTTAATATAGAAAATAAAAGTAAAGAAATGAAAGTAATTTTAAAAGTATTTAGAAAAATAGAAATTATGAGAACAGCACTTGTTTTTGAAACAAGTGAGTACAAAGATTCTAAAACATATCGAAAAGTATTAATTTGTTCTTTTTTACAAGCGTTATTCTTTATCAGATAAGTTAAAGAACGGTTTACGAATACTTCTTTCATAAATCACCTTCAACAAAATCATAACATTTATAATTTTTTTTAAAATGTCATTTTTTTTAATTGTAATTTTAAATGTTTAAAAGTATTGACTTCATTAGGAATTAAAAAATATAAAAAAATTAAACAATAAAAACTAATTTTTGGACAATATTAGACAAAAGAAATGTTTATTTTTAAAACCGCAAAATTTGTCGAACGCATTTTGTTGTACCTATGATTTTCTAGTGGTATTGTTAAGTTGTGAGGAAGAAGGAGAGGTGTTAAAAATGCGTGGAAAAGTCAAATGGTTTAATAATGATAAAGGTTATGGATTCATTGAATGCAGCGATTTAGAAGATATCTTTGTTCATTATTCTGCTATTTCTAAAGAAGGCTTCAAAACCCTAAAAGAAGGGGATATAGTAGACTTTAAATTGATTGAAACTTCTAAAGGTCTTCAAGCTGTTGATGTTACTACTGCTACTTTAACTACTGTATAGTAGTTTTTTTATTTGATAAAAAAGTAAGTGATATATAATTGAATTACAAATAAGGTAAAAACTTTATTTGGTTATAGAGAAAAGTCTTAAGAAAGGAAAAAAGAAAATGAAGAAAATTAAAAAGACGAATGGGGGGGGGGTTATTAGAAACTAATAACCAACTAGAAAGGTTTACCAAAAACAAAAAGAGTAAGAAGCTAACTTACTCAATCATAGGAATACTAGTAATAATAGGAAGTATCACCTTATTTAAAACCTATGCTTTTTTATAGAAAAAAGAGAGTTTAATGTATTAAAGGGAAGAATCCCAGAGTTTAGTCAAGAAGACATCCAAATATCATTTACAATAGATGGTGAAAAAGGAAATCAATTTCCAGATAAAACCTCAAGATATGTAGGAAAAACAGTAACGTGTGAAAAAAAAGTAGAAGCAAGTTGGAATAATGAAACATGGGGATTAGAAATAATAAATAGTCATCAACAAAAAAGAATCAATTGTAGTGTAGAGTTTAAAACAATAAGTGAATTTAGTGAAGCGAAACTAGGAGACTATGTGAGCTACACACCTAGTAAAACAAATTATGAAATAACAAGCGATTTAACAGGCTATAATACCGTTCAAAGTATAAATCCAAGTGAACTTAATTTATGGCGAATTATACGAAAAAATAGTGATGGAAGTATAGAAATGGTCTCAGAATATACATCAAGTAATCAAGTTTCTTTCTATGGAAAAGAAGGGTATAAAAATTATATTGGAAGCCTAAATACGATAGCCAAACAATATGAAACAGAAGGAATAACAATTAGCTCAAAGTATTTTGGATTTGATGGACAAACGGAAAGGATAGAAGATGAATCCATGTTAAACAAATCGAGACCACGGACTGAAAATACAACAACAAATAATAGTGCAAGAAAAAGTTTAAGAGAGACTCAAGGTGAAGGAGATAGACTTTACTTAACAGATTTAGCATTGATAAAAAAGATCTTTAATCGTGTAGAAACGCCAAAAGTAAATGAGCCAAATACATTGAGCCATTATTGGATTGCAAGTCGTTATTTCGGAGCTGGAAATGATGTGAATTGGGATTTTCGTATTCGAAGTTCTAATAATATATGTGATGTTTATGGTTACTTTTATGGTTATCTTGAACATAGTTACAGTTACCCAATTCGACCTATAATAACTTTAAAAGCTGAAATAAAAATAAGCGGAGATGGAAGTGAAAGTAATCCTTGGAAAGTGAATTAACTTTACAAATAAAACCTAATCCATGATATAATAAAATTCAAAGGAAGGTGTATGATGAATATAACGATTAGAGGAGACAAAGTCTCTATAACAGACGCTATAAGAGAACAAGTGAATACAAAATTAAATAAGTTAAACAAATACTTTGAATCTCCTGAAACCATTAATGTGGTGGTTAACATTAATGTTAACAATTTATCTCAAAAAATTGAGGTAACAATCCCTACAAAACAATTTACGATTCGTGCTGAAGAAAGTAGTGAAGATTTGTATATTAGTTTAGATTTAGTCATTGATAAACTAGAAAGACAAATTAGAAAAAATAAAACAAGAATTAAAAACAAATATAAAAATAGTGAAGCAATAGATTTTAATTTTAATTATGAATCTGAAAATGAAGAAACAAATGAATCTAAAATCGTTAAAATTAAAAATATTGATTCTAAACCAATGGATGAAGAAGAGGCCATTTTACAATATGAATTATTAGGTCATGACTTTTTTGTGTTCAAAAACAGCAATGAAGAGTGCACATCTATTTTATACAAAAGAAAAGACGGAAACTATGGCATGATTAATGTCAAATAGATAGATAAGTAAAATTTTCTATCTTTTTATTTGTTTAGAAATTTGTTATACTAACGGTATATTAGGAAATCATAAGAATAAGAGGAGAAAAAATGTTAGGGAAAATATTAAAAATTGAAGATAAAATTATTAAAGTAGAAAATTTAAAAAAAATATCATTAATTGACATAATTGGTTTTTATGTTGTTTTTGAAAGTAAAAAACAATTAGTAGGTGAAATCGAATTTGTCAATGAATTAGAGTTTCATATTCGTCTTATAGGAGAAATAAGGAACAAAATGTTCATCCCAGGAACCGAAAATTATCCATCAATTGATTCAAAATGTCGAGTTGTCTATAAAGAAGAATTAGAGTACATTATAGGAAGTCAAGATGTTTATGTTCCTGATAATCTTCTTCTTGGAAAGTCAACTATTTACGATGGATTTAATATTTCTGTAAAAGTAAATGATTTATTTTCGAGTCATTTAGCAATTGTAGGCAATACTGGAGCTGGTAAATCTTGTTGTGTAGCCCGTTTAATTCAAAATTTATTTGCTGAAAATAAACCAAATCCTAAAAATGCTCAAATTATTATGTTTGATGCTTATGGTGAATACATTTCAGCCTTAACAAAAATTAATGAACATCAAAATATAAATGTAAAAATTTTATCTCAAAATCTTTATGAAACAGGTAATATTGAAAGAATCAAAATACCACCCTATTTGTTAGATGCAGATGATTTAGCAATATTGTTAAATGTAGATGATCAAACTTTAGTGCCAGTTTTAGAAAAAACATTAACCTATGTTTATATCTTTAAATCTCAAGATGATATTTGTATGAAATATAAAAACGATATTATTGCAAAAGCTTTATACGATATATTGTCATCTGGGCGAAGTGCACAACAAATAAGAGATCAGGCTTTAGCTTTTTTAGCTAAATACAATACCAATGAACTGAATTTAGACACAGTGGTAGTACAACCAGGATACAACAGGACCATCAAGCAATGCTTAAATATCGATGCTCAAGGAAAACTTCAAGCTTTAGAAGTTTTAATGGCTCATTTAAAACAATATTCAGAATTAAGTGTTGATCAAGTTGAAACAAAACCAACAGTTTATACTTTAGATGATATTTATTATGCATTAGAATTTGCAGTAGTTAGTGAGGGTGCTATTTTAAATGAAACGATATTTGAAAAAATGAATCGTTTAAAAACAAGTTTACATAGTATTATTAATAGTGATTTAAAAGCTATTTTTGACTATAAAGGCAACTTTGATCGGAATGGTTACGTAAAAAATTTATTTTTAACACCAACAAACGAATTTGTTCAATTTATTGATGTAGATTTTAATGGTATTGATGATCGTTTTGCAAAAATTATTATAAAAATAATGTCTAAAATATTTTATAAATTTTCAACGTCTTTACCAGAAAGAGGAAGTTTCCCAATAAATATAATGGTAGAAGAGGCTCATCGCTATATTCAAAATGACAATGACATCAACGTAATTGGCTATAATGTTTTTGATCGTATAGCTAAAGAAGGAAGAAAATACGGTTTATTATTATCATTAATAACTCAAAGATTAAGTGAGTTATCTTCAAATACTTTAAGTCAGTGTTCTAATTTTATTGTATTTAGAATGTTTTATCCAGACGATATTAAAGTAATCACTTCAATTTCTTCAAATATTTCTTTAAATCAGGTAGAAAAAGTAAAATCTTTACGTCCAGGAAGTGCCTTATTATTTGGAAATGCTTTTAAAATTCCTTTAATTACTCAATTTGATATACCAGATCCAATGCCTAAAAGTACCAGTATTAATATTCTGAATCGTTGGTATGGCGAACAATGAAACTAGAATTTGTAAAATTAATCAAAAAATAAATAAATAATATTGCAAAATAAATCCGTTTATGGGTATAATAGGATTAGATAAATAATTATCATAGAAGGAGAGGATCGATTATGGCATTAACTATGAGTAATGCTACTTATGCGCGTAGCACTACTGGAATGAATGCTTTAAAAAATGACTTGCAAAACGATATTCAGAAAATTGCTAATAATTTAAGACCAAGTGCAAGTGCATTTAATACCTTAAAAAGTACAATTAAAGCTAATTGGATAGGAGAAGATTGTGATGCCTATCTTGCTCATTTAGAAAGAAAACTAAATAGTATGAGTAATGATATCATTGCATACAAAAAAATAATTGAAACAGCATTAACAGGAGATCTTAACGACTTTAAGAAATTTCAAAGTTCTAATGCTTCAAACATGAATAATATTTAATTTTAGGATGAAGAAAGGAAAAGAAAATGGCTACATATAATTTAAGTGGAATTAATACTAATAATATATCAAAAATGAAGACAGCAATTTCTAATTTCAAAAAAACTTTAACTATAGCAACCAATATTAATGCAAGTAATGGCGTAATTCAAAGAGCTGTAAAAGGAACAAATGTAGAAGCTCAAATTAGACTATTATCTAATAATATAAATGCAAAAGTTATTAACATGTTTAACGAATTAGATGCTTTTAATACAGCTTTAGATAGTGTTGCGGCAGCATATAAAAAACAAGATACTTCTGCTACAGCTGTGGGAGACGTTGCTGGTTCAATAAAAAGTTAATTGCTAAAAATTGGTCTAAAGCCAATTTTTTTTTGTTAATATAAATAATTTAATTAATATAGTAAATCAAGAGTCAAAATCATAAAGATTGTAATTGACAAAAATTAGAGATTAATAGATAATAAATATTAAGAGAGTATAGGTGAATTTTATGTCAAAGAAAAAAATAACAATAATGGCATCCATTGTTGGAGTCGCTCTTTTTGTTGCGGCTATAGCGGGTTCAAGTTATGCTTTTTTTATAGCAAACGTTGAAACCAAAGGAAATACTAATCCAACCAATGTAACGTCAGGAGATGTTAAAGCAGTGTTTTCAGACGGTGAGCAATTAAATATTGGAACTTTAGTTCCAGGAGACACGGTTAGTAAATCTTTTTCATTAGAAAATACGGGAACCGCTACTATTAAATATAAAATTGTAATAAACGATGTGGTCAATACCTTTTCTAGAAAATCAGATATAACCTATGTTTTAAAAGAAAATGGAGTAACAATTAGTACAGGGGAATTTCCAGCCGCAAATGGCGCAATAAGTGATAGTATAACAATATCAAAAGGTGTAACAAATTCATACACATTAGAGGTAGCGTATATAAATTCACCAACTGAGAACCAGGCTGAGGATATGGGTAAAACCATAAGTGGAAAAATATTTATAGAAGAAACAAAATAGTTAAGAATAGGATATAGAAGTTTCTATATTCTATTTTTTTGGAGGAAAAAGAATGAATATTATAAAAGAATTAGCAAATCGTCTAAATGTTAAAGAAAAACAAATTGAAGCGGTTTTAAAATTATTAAGTGAAGATTGTACGATACCCTTTATTGCAAGATATCGAAAAGAAGCGACAGGCGCTTTAGATGAAGAACAAATAAGCATTATTGATGAACAATACAAATATTTGTGTAATCTAGAAAAAAGAAAAGAGGACGTCATTCGATTAATTAAAGAAAAGGACTTATTAACCGATGAGTTAGAAAAAAGTATCTTAGCTTGTGAAAAATTAATTGAAGTGGAAGATTTATATCGACCATTTAAAGAAAAAAAGAAAACGAAAGCAACCGAAGCCATCAAAATGGGCTTAGAACCTTTAGCTAAAAAAATAATGTCTTTTCCGATCAATGGAGATCTTAATTCTCTTGCCAGTGGTTACAATATGGAAATAGAGGTTGCTATTACGAATGCATCTTATATCATTAGCGAATGGATAAGTGACAACGCTTATTATCGTAAATGGACAAGAAATTTTATTTTTAATACAGGTTTCATTACTTCTAAAAAGAAAAAAAGTGCCGAAGATGAAAAGAAAATATTTGAAATGTATTATGAATTTCAAGATCGTATAAAATACCTAAAACATTATCGTACACTTGCTCTAAACCGTGGTGAAAAAGAAGGAATTCTTTCCGTATCCTTAGACTATGATAATGATAAAATTTTCGAAAACTACGTTGAAAAAGTTATAAAAAATAAAAATTCTTTTGTAGTAGAAACAGTTGAATTAGCCATTAAAGATGCTTTAAAAAGATTAATATTACCAAGTATTGAGCGTGAAATAAGAACAATGCTAACTGATAAAGCCAGCGAAGAAGCCATTATTACCTTTAAAGATAACTTAGAAAAATTATTAATGACCAAACCTATAAAAAATAAAACCGTCATTGGTTTTGATCCCGCTTTTCGTACAGGGTGCAAATTAGCAGTATTAAACCCTTTTGGTGAAGTATTAGAAATAGCAACTATTTATCCTCATGAACCCCATAACAAAAAGGAAGAAGCGACGAAAATATTAAGAGACTTGATTACAAAATATCAGGTTGATATTATTGCTATAGGAAATGGAACCGCTTCTCGTGAAAGTGAATTTTTTGTTTCCAATGCTATTGAAGGATTAAATGTAAAATACAACATTGTAAGTGAAGCTGGAGCAAGTGTCTATTCGGCAAGTAAACTGGCTATCTCTGAATTTCCTGACCTTACTGTAGAAAAAAGAAGTGCTATTTCAATTGGACGAAGAATTCAAGATCCCTTATCAGAACTCGTAAAAATTGATCCTAAATCTATAGGAGTAGGAGAATACCAACACGACGTCAATCAATCAAACTTAAGCGATGCTCTAGATTTCACCGTATCGAAAATTGTAAATGAAGTTGGCGTGAACATTAACACCGCCAGCTCAAGTATTTTAAAATACATATCTGGATTAAACAAAAAATGTATTGATAATCTATTAAAATTTAAAAAAGAACATAACTTTAAAAATAGAGAAGAAATAAAAAAAATAGCGGGAATCAGTGATAAAATTTATGAACAATGCATCGGTTTCCTAAGAATAAATGATGGAGACAATCCTTTAGACAAAACAAAAATTCATCCAGAGAGCTACGAATTAACTGAAAAAATATTAAAGAGTTTAAATCTAGATATTAACAATAAAAATGAAGATTTTATTAAAACCATTGAAAAAGCGAGCAAAGAAGAATTGAGTAGAGAATTAAATTCAGACCCCTATACAATAGAAGATATTCTAAAAGAATTAATAACACCAGGTTTAGATCCTAGAGATTTTTTAGAAGACGTGTTACTAAAAAGCAACGTTTTAACCATAGACGACTTAACAATTGGAATGGAACTAACCGGAACAGTCAGAAATGTGGTTTCTTTTGGTGCTTTTGTAGACATCGGTCTTCATAATGATGGCTTAATTCACATTTCAAAACTCTCTAAAGAGTTTGTTAAAAATCCATTAGACGTTATTCATGTCGGAGACATTATTACATGCCACGTCGAATCCATCGACAAAGAAAAAGAAAAAGTAAACCTGTCATTAATCTAGTATGAGGAAGGTGGCTTTTGTGCTATAATAAGTAATAGAGAAAATCTATTACTTTTTATTATGAGAGGAGCAAACGTATGTGTGGAATTGTAGGTTTTATAAATAAAGAAGAAAAAAAAGAAAAAATAATAAAAAAGATGGCAGATCGAATTGTACACAGAGGTCCGGATGCTGAAGGCTTTTACATCGATGAAAACATCGCTTTAGGTCACCGAAGATTAGCCATTATCGATATCAATGCTGGTATTCAACCCATGTTTAATGAAGATGAAAAAATAGTCGTAATTTTTAATGGAGAAATCTATAACTATATTGAATTAAAAGCGGAATTAAAAAAGAAAAAACATAAATTTTCAACCAACAGTGACACCGAAGTTTTAGTCCATGGCTATGAAGAATGGGGGAGTGACTTACCATCTAAACTAAGAGGAATGTTTGCCTTTGCTATTTGGGATAAAGAAAAAGAAACACTTTTTTGTGCTCGGGACCATTTTGGCATAAAACCTCTTTACTATTATAAAACCGAGGAAGAATTCTTATTTGCCTCTGAAATTAAATCTTTTTTAGACTACCCAAACTTCAAAAAAGAACTAAATCAAGAAATTCTAGCTTCTTACTTATCCTTTAGTTTTACTCCTACTTCAGAAACTTTTTTTAAAAACGTGTATCGTTTAGATCCAGGAACCAGTTTAACTTTTCATAAAAACAAATTGAAAATGAACAAATTTTTTAAATTAGAATTTAAAGAGAAAAAACAAGAATTTGAAAAAGCGGTAGAAGAAATTGGTTCGATAATGAAGGACTCCGTTAATCATCATTTACTTAGTGATGTTGAAATTGGCTCTTTCTTATCAAGTGGGATTGATTCTTCATATTTAGTAGCATTAGCAAAACCAGATAAAACCTATACCGTTGGATATGACAATCCCAAATACAATGAAATAGAATACGCTAAAAATCTAACCGAATTATTAAATCTATCAAACACGTCAAAAAAAATAACTAAAGAAGAGTATTTAGCTATCATTCCTAAAATTATGTATCATATGGATGAGCCTTCTAGTGACCCAGCAGCTGTGGCCCTATATTTTGTTTCGAACTTAGCAAGCCAAGACGTTAAAGTTGTTTTATCTGGTGAAGGGGCAGATGAATTTTTTGGAGGCTACAACATTTATCGAAAAGATGTTGATATGAGTTTTTATAACAAAATACCTTTTTGTATTCGTCATTTAATTGCTAAAATTGCTTCTTGTCTACCAGAAGTAAAAGGAATTAATTTTTTAATACGCAGAGGAATGACTCTAGAAGAAAATTACATTGGCGTCAATAAAGTTTTTGGCAAAAACGAAATACGAAAAATTTTAAAAGTCAAAAATCAAAAAAGCAATCAAGCCATTACCAAACCAGTTTACGACGAACAAAAAAACAAATCAGACATTGTTAAAATGCAAGCTATTGATATTAACTTTTGGCTTATAAAAGATATTCTTCAAAAAGCTGACCGAATGACAATGGCAAACTCTTTGGAAGGAAGAGTGCCTTTTATTGATACAGAAGTCTTCCATGTAGCCTCTTCTCTACCAATTGAATATAAAGTAACAAAAGAAAATACAAAAGTGGCATTAAGAGAAGCAGCTAAACAAGTCATTCCTAATGAATCTTATAAAAAGAAGAAGCTTGGTTTTCCCGTTCCATTGCGTGATTGGTTAAAAGAAAACGATTTTTATGAAGAAGTAAAAAATACGTTCAATAGAGAATACGCTAATGTTTTTTTTAATCAAAAAAGAATTATAAAATTATTAGAGAACCATAAAAACAATAAGAAAGACAATTATAAAAAAGTATGGACGATTTATTGCTTTTTAAAATGGTATGAAATATTTTTTATAGAAAATTAAATTAAAAATATAGAATATATATATGAATAGAATAAAATAAAATTATAGAGCGATTTTTACTATTATATAGACACACTGAACTGAACCCCAAAAGT
>CAJTUR010000019.1 GCA_910579535.1 uncultured Bacilli bacterium | reverse complement strand
CCACTAAAATTTCTTAATGTTTATTTTTTTCTCCCCACTAAATTATCTAGAGCCATTTCTTTTCTTCATTTAATTTCTGATAATAAAGCACTGTATTTTCGTCGTAATACTTCACTTGACCACTTGGAAGCATCAACATTCTTTCAATGCCTAAATGGGACACAAACTCAACATTATGAGACACAACAAGCATGGTTCCCTCATACGCTTTAAAAACTTCAGCAATGAGTCTTTGAGTTTCTGGATCCAAGTGATTCGTCGGTTCATCTAAAAGAAGTAAGTTAGAGCCAGTTAAAGCAAGTTTTGCTAAAGCAACTCGACTCCGTTCTCCCGGGGATAAAACAGAAATTTTTTTATAAACATCTTCTCCTGTAAATAAAAAATGACCTAAAAAGCTTCTTAACTGTCCCTTACTCATATTAAATTCTTGTAAATTTTCAAGAATTGTTTTATCTTTATTTAAAAGTTCATGCTCTTGTGCATAATACCCTATACTCGTTTTAAAATTAATATCTATTTTTCCACTTAAAGGTGCCATATAATTCATTATAAGCTTAAGTAATGTAGACTTTCCTACTCCATTTTCACCTACAATTAAAAATTTTTCCCCTCTCGTTAAATCAAAAGTTAAATTTTCAAACAAAAAATGCTGAGGGACATATCCGAAGGTTAAATTTTCACATTTTAAAGGAAGAATGCCACTTTTTTCTTTTATTTCGATTTTAAAATGCGTCCTCTTTTTCTTTTCTTCCAAAACCACTTTTTCACTTTCTAAACGAGCCAACTTTTTCTGGCGATCTTTAGCAATTCGCGCTTTCTTTTCATTCCCTCCAATATACTTAGCAATAATTTTTTTTAATTTTTCTTCTTCTTTCACTTGCTTATCAAAAAGACGCTCTTCTGTTTTTTTTCTCTCATTTCGTATCTTTAAATATTTTTCATAACTTCCAGGAAAAAGCTCCATAGAATGCGACACTTTATCTAAATAAAGGGTACTCGTTGTCACTTCATTTAGAAAATCAATATCATGGGAAATAACTAAAACCAACCCTTGATAGCTTTTTAAATATTGAACAATGTAATCTTTACTATCTTGATCTAAATGATTGGTGGGTTCATCAAGAAGCATGATTTCTGGTTTAGAATAAAGAAGTCTAGCAAAAGCAACCTTACTTTTTTGTCCTCCTGATAGATGCTTTAAAGGTTGATCCAGTAATGCACTATCCATATGCATCCCTTCTATAATTTTAAAAAGAATGTTAGAAGCCTCATACACATCATAATATTCGAGTCTTTCTTGCAAAAAATTCACTTTTTTTAACAGAACACCTATTTTTTTCTCATCGGATTCCATACCGAGTTTTAAATAAACTTCTTCTAATTCCTTTTCAAGTTGTTTAATAGGTCTTCCTTCTAATAAATAATCAAAAACGGATAATTCCATATTCGGTAAAGTATCCTCTATCACTTGCGGAAGAAAACCAATTTGTATGCCTTTTTTCAAAATAATTTTACCATCATCAGGCACTAATTCTCCCAAAATAAGTTTAAAAAAAGTGGATTTCCCAGCACCATTAACACCAATAATTCCTACATGTTCTCTTTCTTTAAAAACTAATGAAACATCTTTAAATATTTCTTGAAGAGAATAAGAAAAGAATAAATTCTGTATTGTCATAAATAAAACCTTCTTTTAATTATTTAAAACTATACCATACCTTATAAAAAAATGCATTAAAAAAACTTCCAAAGGAAGTTTAATATTAAATCTTATATAATTTCGTATTTTTTCTTGAAACAATATAAACAACTGTCGTTAAAGCAATTCCAGCAAAAATAACCATATAGGGTACGAAACTTCCTGTTTGAGGATTATTTGCACATTCAGCTGTATATTGTTCTTCTGTTACTATCGTTCCGTTTTTACCATAATATTGACCATTTATGATTTTACAAGTATTTTTTTCCTCAATTTCTATTTTAGGAAAACAATCGCTTCCAATACAAGGTGTTACAGTAAAATCACAATTATCTGTTGGTTTTGCTTTTTTAATATCAACAATTATTTTAGCAAGCTCTATCTCTGTACCAGTTCCTGTAACAGGAGTAGAAGATTTTAATACAATATCATAAGCGTTTCCAGCACTATTTTTATTAAATGTAGCATTCCATGATCCAGTTCCACTAACTGAATGTAAAGAAACTATTTTTGGATCTGCTGGAGTAAAAGTAGCTTTCATTTCACTTAAAGTTGTTCCACTTGACATCTTTAACATTAATGAACATTGAACAGCTCCCACTAGTCCAGTTTCATCCCAATTCACTTCTAATTGACCATTCGATTTTGTTGGACAAGATATAGCAAATTCATATTGAGCCGCTTTTGTATTGTTTGGTAAAATAACCATAATTGCTAAAACAATTAAACCTATAAACTTTTTCATTTTTATACCTCTTTCTACTATTATTATGTCTTAATTATATCATAAAAATTCACAAAAGCTATATTTTTTTATAAAAAGATGTAAAATTGTGTTATGATAATAGAGTAAGAATAAAGGTGGTGATGATTTTGGAAAAAATTCAGATTTTCATTAACAACGATTCAATTAGCTTCACAACAACAACAGATGAGCATCTTCCTGAAATAGAACTTGATTACACCAATGTCATCACTGATAATGAACTCACTTTTACCAAAAAATACATTACTGAAAATGAAAAAATGGTAAGTCTTTTTATTACTGAATTATGTCGTGAAAAGAATGTTTACCGTGCCAGTTTAGAATCAAATGAATTAGCGCTTCTTTTATGTGATTTATTTAAAAAAAATACTTACATTACAGCTATTTGTATCCGTGAAAATCAAGTTCTTCCCTTTTCAATTTATGAAAAAATTATTGAAAATAAAAATATCAATTATATAGAAGCCTATAATATCCAAACCTATATGGTCGAATTATTTGATAAAGCTGGCATTCGCTCAGAATCAAGAACAGAAATATTTTACACAAGTCATTTTATGCAAAGTAATAATTTAACCAATTATTCTAAAATATTCTACAAAATGAACATTCGCATCGACCAACCTTTATCCTCTGAAGATAAAGATGATTTTTTAGCCTTTGCAAACATTAATAAATATTTAAAAACCATTCACATTGATATTTATAACAAAGACGATCTAGAAACAGTATTAAAAATATTAATAGAAAACAAATTAAAAAACATCCGCATCCTCTTATACGATACGATTAAAAATTATAAAACCATTGACTATTTGAAAAAATTAAACAAAAAATTAAAACAAAAAAAGAAAAAAATAAAAATTGAACTGGTATATTCAAAAGAATACTTAAAAGAAAATCTTTTTGCTCAAATCATCGTTAACACTTTAAAAATATGTGGTTTGATCATGACATTTCTTGTTATAAGTATTATAAGCTATATTAGTATTAGTAATTACATTTCATTAAAACAAGTTAATGAAATTCAAGAAAATATCAAAGAAGTTATTGAAGAAAAAAAAGAGGAAAATCTTCCTCCTCCATCAACCGACCAAAATAAAGAAATTGTAAATAATTATATTTTGTCTGTTCTAAGCATAAATCCAGATGTTGTAGGATGGTTAAAAGTAAACAACACCAATGTAGATTATCCTGTTGTTCAATCTTTAGACAACGACTTTTATCTTCAACATAATTTATATAAAGATAAAGATAAAAACGGTTGGATTTATATGGATTATCGTAACTCTAATGAAAATCTAGATCGAAACACCATCATTTTTGGACATAACATGTATTACAGTGGAGTCATGTTTGGAACACTTGCAAATGCCACTAAAAAAAGCTGGTATGAAAATCCTGAAAATCAAATCATTTCTTATGATAGCTTGTATGAAAGTAACAAATATCAAATTTTTTCAATTTATATTATTCCTAAAACTAGTGACTATCTAAAAACTTATTTTGCTAATGATGATGAATTTATTGAATTCTCAAACATGCTAAAAAATAGAAGTATTCACAATTTTAATATTGATATTCAACCTGACGATAAAATAATTACTTTATCAACTTGTTCAAATCATACCAATCGTTTAGTTATTCATGCTAAATTATTAAAAGAAACCTAAGGTTTCTTTTTTTTATACTTTACATCATAATTAATTTAAAATAAAAAGACAGTTTTTTACACTGTCCTTATTTACAAGTATAACCATACCCTTCCATATAAATACTAAATAAACTCATATTTTTACTAAGTGTACCATCTAAATCACTTTCTATATCTTTTAAATTCTTATCAGATTTTAAAGTAATCGTTTTGGTGGATTGAGAAAAACTCTCAGTTCCAATAATGTTGTTAATACCAATACTTTTTTCATAGTTTTGAGTAGCATTATTATAACTTGCTTCATCCCTATAATTAAATTGACTTATTCGTTTTGCATTTAAGAAATTATTACTTGCATCAATTCCTATTTTATAAGAATCAACATACGTTCCTTCTCCACTTTCTAAATTCATTTCTTTTGATGTACACGTCATATATTTTACCGGAGCATTTAAAGTAACAGTTAATTTAGCTTTTAAAACCGTTTTATTATTAAAATCATCACTTGCTTCAATTTCGATATCATACTCACCTACTTCTTTTGTAATAGCTTGATAGTCTCCATTAAATTTATAACTACAATTTGAAGCATCAACACATTGTTCTACAAAATCTTCTGGTTTAATTTGAGCATTAGGTAAAACAGCTAAATCATTTAAAATTAACTGAGGAGCTGTTGTATCATCAACAATAATGGTCCCTTCTTTTTTTTCATTTTCACACTTCACATAGTATTTATAAGTACTTACATTTGAGGTACTTACATTTGAAAGATCTAAAGTACAACTTTCTTTTTTATAACCTGTTATTTTCGCATAATCCTCAACATTTTGAGAAAGAGTTTGACCTAATTCTAATTTTAAATCATTTGTAACAATAAATCGCGTTGCAGTAGACTTAGCACTTGTTAAAAAGTAATAAACACCAAATCCAATAGCTGCAATCAAAATCACAATTAAAACGACAATCAATATTTTTTTATCAAACTTTCCCTTGTTCTTTTTCTTAGGTTCTTCCTCAAAAACCGGAGGTTGCGGAATGGCATTAAATTCATTATCATTACTTGGAGTTGTAGTAGGCATTTGATTTTCATAAACTGTACTATTAATTGCATTTGCCATTCCATTCATTTGATTGACAGCTGGATTAATAATATTAGTTGAATCATTTACAGAGCTTACTTGAGACGTATTTATCATTGAATCTACACCAGTTGACATGGTTTGAACAGGGGCACTTTGTGGAATTGATTCTATCGTTGGAACAACTGGATTATTATTTAAAGATGGATCTACAACGGCTTGAGTTGTTTGAACAGGTACACTCCCTACTTCAGGTCCACTTTGCGGAATTGATTCTATCGTTGGAACAACTGGATTATTATTTGAAGATGGATCCACAACAGCTTGAGTTGTTTGAACAGGTACACTTCCTACTTCAGGCGCACTTTGTGGAATTGACTCTATCGTTGGAACAACTGGATCATTATTTGAAGATGGATCTACAACAGCTTGAGTTGTTTGAACAGGTACACTTCCTACTTCAGGCACATTTTGTGGAACCGACCCTATCGTTGGAACAACTGGATTATTATTTGAAGAAGGATCCACAACAGCTTGAGTTGTTTGAACAGATACACTTCCTATTTCAGGTACATTTTGTGGAACCGACTCTATCGTTGGAACAACTGGATTATTATTTGAAGAAGGATCTACAACAGACTGAGTAGCTTGAACAGGTACACTTCCTACTTCAGGTACACTTTGTGGAATTGACTCTATCGTTGGAACAACTGGATTATTATTTGAAGATGGATCCACAACAGACTGAGTCGCTTGAACAGGTACATTCCCTACTCCAGGTTCATTTTTTGGAATCGACTCTGAATTTAGATTTTCAGAAGTATTCCCAATTTGATCAGAAGTTCCATTCAATATTGAATTGATATCTGGCTTTTCTGAAACATTTGTATTTTCTGGATTGACTGGTGGATTTAAATTATTATTTGATACATTTTCTGTACCACTAGTATTTTGATTATTCATCATCATCTATCCCCTCTATCATAATTACAATTATAGCGACAATAAGAAAAAAAGGCAAGAAAAACCATAATTCACTTATCAAATAGACAAAAAAAGAACACTATTTACCGTTGTACATAGTATTCTTTCATTTTATCAATGCCTTTTTTCTCATACCTAGAAACCATTACTTGCGTCATATTAAGTCTTCTTGCAATTTCTCTTTGAGGTAAATCTTCAAAATAATGATAAGTAATAATTTTTTGTTCTTCTTCACTTAAAGATTCCATACACATCTTTAAATTTAATTTTTCATCAATAGATAAAGTTTCTTCACTAGGAATCCTTTCATAAATACTTCTTTCATCTTCTTGTGATTTATCTAAACTACTCACCATAATGCTTCCAGCAAGAACAATGTTGGATACTTCTGCCACATCTTTTCCTAAATAAGTGGCTACATAATCATAATCGGGAACATAGCCCAATTTTTGAGCTAAAGCATATCTTGTTTTTTCAATAAGTTGATAAGCTTTCAAATAATCTCGACTGACTTTAACTGGCTTTTGATTATGTGCTAACAAAAACATTTCACCATAAATATAATCGTAAGCATAAGTTGAAAACTTCACTTTTTGATTATTTTTATAATTTCTTAACGCTTTTACAACTGCTAAAGAACCCGCTTGAATTAAATCTTCTTTGTCTACACCATAAAACTGTCCTGAGAGTTTAATAACTAACCCCATACACTCCTTAACCATCGCTTCTTCTTTCGCTGTCATTTTAGCCTCTTAAACATGAATTAATTCTAAAGCCGTTAATTCATTGCTGGTTTCTTTAATATGTAATTTTCGTATATCTTTATTAAACTCTAATGGCACCTCACATAAGAAGATTTTTCCTTTATTCGCACGAATCGCACATTTTGTATTTAAAATAGCGTCAATGCCGACTTCATCAATTTCCATAAGCTCAAATAAATTATAAACTAAATATTTTATCTTATGTTTTAAAATAACGGGTACTAAATAATTATTTAACTTAATAGAACCTCTTTTAGATAAAGAACCTTTAAGTCTAGCAAACAGAATTCCTTTGTTATACTCTAAATCCATTTGAAACATATTTATCACCTGTACAATACGAATATAGAACAGAAACACTTATTTTTAAACAGGTTCGACAAATGTTGCCAAAACTTCTAAAAAAAATAGTAATTCATTTTTAATTACTATTTCTTATACTTTTCACGAGCTTTATCTTTGTTTTCTTTTGTATACCCTCTTAACACCTCATCAGGTAAATGATTTAAAAGCGTCTCATACATCTCATCAAATAAAAGTAGATTCTTTTTATTAGCACCAATCGTTCCTATTTTATGTGTTTTAGAATCCTCTGTTACAACAAAAATACTTTTTTGAGTCAAAGCCCCATTATAACGGTATTCATAAGGATAAATCCAAATCACTTCTCTTGTTTCAAATATTTCTAAACCACTAAAATAACTAATAACATAATTTCTAGTTAAAATAACCTTAGCTTTTTCATAGTGCACCGTTTTCTCATCTTCTACTTCTTGTAAAATTGTTTCCCACTTTTCATTATATTTTAATTTGTATTTTTTAGTGTTTCTTTTCATATTAAAAGAACCAATTAAAAAGATAATAGAAAAAACAAACGTAGGAATCACATAGAAGAAATGAGATAAAATACCGCTCATTGGTGAGGCATATGTATCTAAATAAAGCGAACCAAAATAATCTTTAAAATTACTCGCATTCACCACTTTTTCATCCATAATTTTATTGTATCCCTCAATGGCTAATTTTTGTAAATCACTAGGAATGGTTTCAGCCATACCTTTAATACGCACCACTTCAGGTGTCACCGCATTTTCATCTTCACTATAAGAATAATCATAAATAGAATTCAGTTCTTTTCTTATATTTTCATCAATTGCCGCAAGATACAAATATTCTTCTTTATCCCCTAAAATATAAGATTTACGAACTATTTTTTTAGAA
The DNA here is from genome assembly GCA_910579535.1 of uncultured Bacilli bacterium. Lineage (GTDB taxonomy): Bacteria > Bacillota_I > Bacilli_A > RF39 > UBA660 > MGBC108787. Next base: position 24,247 of record CAJTUR010000019.1, on the reverse strand, counting down.
TCCGAAACTGCAAAATAATCAGTCATAATCTGAACATCAATATAAGCGTAATCTCCTTTTTTAGCATCAAGCAAAGGAACAACATTCTGATATTGTTTATAACCATCTATACCAAAATAGATAGCCATTATAAGGGTAACCACTCCAAAAAAGAGACCACAAAAAAGTTGTACTTTTCCCTTATTAGTTTTTTTTAAAAATAACTCTTTATTCATATCACTCACTCCAAACTTATTATAACAACCCTGTTAACTTTGAGCAAGACTTCGAATCAAATTTTTAGCATAATCTAAAGACTTCACATCAGGTTCCATCACATACGATTTCTTTCTTTTGTAAGAATAAGTATATTGTGAAGAATCAATTCCCACTAAAGTATTTTTTTCTATACTCCAACTAGGATTATTTTTAATTTGATACTTCACCAAAGTCGTAATATTTTGCGTCCCCATATTCGTAACAAATTTCCCCTCTAATGCATTCAATAAATCACTGTATTTGGTAATAATATTTTTAGATAGAATTTTATCAAACAAGCCTTCTATAATTAATTGTTGATGTTCTAAACGTGCCACATCTCCTCGAGCCAAACTTTTTCTTTCTCTAGCAAAAGCAAGTGCTTGTTTTCCGTTTAAATGATTGATTCCTTTTTTAAACGAATAATTAACAATGGTTCCGTCTTCATTATAAAAAGCTCTAAAAGGCTTATCTAATGTAACGTCAATCCCACCCAATTTATCCACAAGAGTCACTAAAGAAGTAAAATTAATCTTTACATAATAATTAATGTCAATCTCTAATAAATCTTCAACCGTTTTGACAGAAGTGTCAATACCATGAATACCAGCATGGGTTAACTTATCTTTATATTCTGTTGCAATACCATGAAGCTTGACATAATAATCTCTTGGAATACTAGTAACAAGAACTTTGTGAGTAGTAGGATTAATGGTTAAAACCATATTTACATCACTTCTTGAAACACTACTAATCTTACCATAAGAATCAATTCCTGAAATAAAAACATTAAAAGGATGAGACGTAATATCCACTTGTTTTACTAAATCATCTTGAATAGGAATATCTAGCGAAAACTGATAAACAACTTTTTCTAAATTTAAAAACTCTTCATGTTCTTCCTCTAAAATACTTTTTTCAGAATCTTCAATCAATATCGCTTCTACTTTTTTAGAAATCAGTGCCTCAACTAAACCATCCAAATCTTCTTTCTCAATATAATCCCCTGTCACTTTTTTCTCTAAATGTTCTTTGGCCAAGACTAACCCTTGATCCTCATCCGCTTTTAAAATTCCAATAGTTTGATGATTCAGCGTTTTAATTTTATCAAAGCTACTTCCTTTTAAAACAATAACACTATAATTTTCAGTATTATAATTATCACTTTTTATTTTATCTAAAAAATCAAACGTATTAAAAGAAAAAAGAAGAATCACAAACATAGCAATCATTTTAACAAAAGACAAAATTGTTCCTAAAAGCCGTTTTTTCCACCCATGCCCCAAAATCAAATAGAACATGAAGCCATCAAAAAGAAGAAAAATAAAGGTTAATAACAAAAAATAATTAAAAGGCAACACATTAAGAAAATGTAAAAAAATTAAAGTAACAATGGAAACAAATAATAAACAAACTGGTAAATATCTAAAAAACTTTTTTATTTTTCTTTTATTCTGTACATTATTTTGAATCTTTGCCATAACTTACCCTCACTTAAAAATATTATATCACTTGACCTTTTATTTTCTTAATTTTTACGTTTAATGATGTCAACAATTAGTAAATTATTCTAGAATCCCTTGAGTAAACACCCCTAAAACTCTTTTAAAAGTTGTAAAGAAGGAGGCTTTATCCACAGTTTCTTTAATCACTAAATCCGCTTCTTGAACCAAATGATTTTCTTGGTCTAAAACCTCTACTTTCCCGACTTTACTATTTTCATTTATAGGAGCTTTGACCTCATCAATGATTACGTTATAATGATACTCTTGATTTCCATCACTCACTTTTCCTAGTAAGTTGACATCTTCTTGTAGATAAACACGAGCCTTTAATTTTTCTCCTTTAATAATATGAACTTCTCCTAAATTTTCTTCTTTAGTTAAAATAGGATGGATTTTATAAGTATTAAAACCATAATTTAACATACTTACAGTATCTTTACTTCTTAAATCGGTCGTTTCTGCTTTCATAACCACTGACAACAAACGCATATTATTTCTTTTAGCGGTAGTAGTAATACAGTATCCCGCTTCACTTGTAAATCCCGTTTTTAATCCGTCAACGCCTTCGTAAAATCGCACCAATTTATTTGTATTAACAAGCCACACACTAGAACCATCTGGCTTTTTTAAATAATCTTCATAAATACTTGTAAATTCCAAAATAGTCTCATGCTTTAATAATTCTCTTGCTATTACACTCATATCTCTGGCTGTTGTGTAATGATTTTCGCTATGAAGACCATGTGGATTATCAAAATGAGTATTCGTAAGCCCTAAAGCTTTTGCTTTATTATTCATAGCTTCAACAAAAGCCGAAACACTTCCACTCACCTTTTCCGCCATAGCAACAACCGCATCGTTTCCACTTGCGATGGCAATGCCTTTTAAAAGTTCTCGCACTTTATACTTCTCACCTGTTTGTAAAAAAATTTGACTTCCACCCATACTCGATGCGTTATCACTTATCACGACATCATCATCTAAACTGAGCTCATTTCCATCAATCGCTTCCATAATAAGAAGCATACTCATAACTTTGGTCATACTTGCTGGCTCTAATTTAGCATTCGCATTTTTTTCATAAACGACTTTTCCTGTAGACACTTCAAGCAAAATAGCACTTTCTGAATTCGGAGTTAAATCCTCAGCTTGTACAGACCCCAAAAACGCTAAAAATAAAAACAAACATAAACCTATTCTTTTCAAAACCAATCACCTAATTAAAAATATGTTAAAATCTAAAATTTAACACTATTTTAAATACAAATCATAATATTCATCAAAGGTAATACCTTGTTCATGAAGAGCAATGGCCACATCCTCTCCAACATATCTTAAATGCCAAGGTTCTTCAATATAGCCAGTAATGGCTCTATTTTCTTTTGTATAACGAACAATAAAACCATATTTATAGGAATTTTCTCTTAACCATTTTGCATCCTCTTCTGTAATATAATTATAATCACGACTCCAAACATCCACCGCTAAGCCTGTTTGATGTTCACTATGTCCTGGTCGAGCCGAATAACTGTCTGCTTCCTCTTTTCCATCGCGATTAACATAAGTATTATATAAAGAATTTTGATAGTCAAATGAACGATAAGCACTATAAGGCCTTAAAAACACATTTTCTATCAAAGCCTCACTCACTAAATTTTCAAAAGCATCTCTTGCCTTCTCTCTTAATTGATACTTAGCATCATAACTTAAACTAACGAGATCAGTAGGTTCATATTGACCCAAAAAACGGTATTTATTCACCAAAACCACGTAAGACTCAGGATGTTCTATTTCTGTAATAACACTATAAAAATCATAATCTAATCCAATATTGACTTTTAATACTGCCTCATTAAGAGACAAATTATTTTTTTTCTGAAACGCTTCATAACGCTCTATCTTATCCACTTCAAAATTAGGAATGGTGTAATAAGCTTTTAAATCTAGTTTAGGCAAAGTCACTAGTTTTTCTCGATTTTCAACATTTAAAAAAGTATAAATAGCATTTATTTCATCTGAAGTATACCCTAAATTTAAAAAACAATTAATTGTTTCTATAAAATGTTCTTCTTCATGATAGTTAATTTTCTTATAGTCTTCTTGATAATCAGAAATAAAAAACGTACTTTTCAAAGCCTCATTTAATGTTCTTGAGGTTTCCTCTTTCATAACATTCTCCTCACTGTTCCGTTTAAAGATATGTTTTGTTTCTATAAAATATACACTAAGTATAATGAATAAACAAAGAAGAGCTTTTTTCACTTAAATCACCATTTATAATATAGCCTTTTTGAAAGTTTTTTATAAAAAAAATAGAATTTTCATCCTATTTTTGTAAAGTAATCATATTAAAAATAAACAAAAGATACACACCTAATTTCATTCCTACCTTATAACGATTTTGTTCATACAAGGCTACCACTTTATCAACAGCGGTTAAACAAAAACTTTCTTTGTATTTAGGAAACGCTTTACAAAGCGGAAACATATGAGATTCAATCATATTTTTTTGTAAAGCACTAAGCTGATAATATTTACTAGCATTAAGAAAAGCTACACTTTGATGTTCTAACAGATTTTTAAACTCTCCATTGTCCTCTAATTGATAACTAAAGTAAAAATCATGTAATAAGGCCGCCCTTGTAGCTTCTACATAATTTAAATGAAGTTTTTTGGTCATTTGGTAGACCCCTTTAGCAACACGAAGGGAATGCCCATATCTAGAAATTCCATGATGGAGTTCATTATCCAATTCACAAAAATCTTGATTATTTATAATATCTTCAACAATTTTGTCAAACTCATTTGCATTTTTTTTTGTCAATTTTTTCACCTCTTGACGATAAAAATTATAACACAGAATAGAATAAATTTCTACTCTCTATAAGTATATAAAATTCCCAATTAATTAGAACTGCTTTCTTCATATTCTATTTCAATATTTGAATGATGAACACGATAAACTCCTATTTTTTCTTCTATTTGTTTTTTTAAATGACTATAATTTTTTCGGGTTACATTTTTAGAGACTTTTACCTTAAGCAACAAATAGTTTTCTTGTTCATCAATACTCCAAACATGAATGTCTAAAATGTCTAAAATAAATGGAAGGCGACTAATTTCTAATTTAATTTCGTCAAGATCAAAGTCAGTAGGAGTCGCATTCATTATCACATCTACCCCTTTAATAATCTGACGAATAGAACGACCACCTATAAATAAAGCAATAAAAAGGGAGACAATTAAATCTAAGAGAAAAATATTAGTAATTTTAATCACAAGTGCAAGAATCAAAAGAAGAACCCAACCCATTACATCACATACGATTGACCAATTAACCTTTTTTTCATCTTTGTTCACTTCCTTACTCATTTGTATCATTGCATAGCCATTAATTATAATACCAATAAGAGCAAAAATAATCATTCCTATAACATTTAAACGAATAGGATTAAAAAATTTTAAGACAACATAAAATAAAATTAATACGGCACACGTAAATAAAATACCTGAAGTAAAAATGGTTCCTAAAAGAGTAAACCGTTTATAACCAAATGTATATTTTTTATCAGGTTCATTTAAAGAAATCTTATTTAAAAAAGAAGAAAGAGCAATTGAAAGAGCGTTAAAGAAATCATGAATGGCATAAGAACTAATAGCAATACTTCCTGTTAAAAAACCACCTACAATTTCAAATAAAGAAAAGCCAATATTAAGAAAAATAATAAATTTTAAATCTTCCTTTTCCATAAAACCCTCCTTTTAATTGAACTTAAATATTTTTTTAGATAGTTTATAACCTTTTAAAGTTATAAAATTACCAATTTTCCCAGGCAAATAAGTTAGCCCAGCTAAATTTAAGAATCTTAATTTACGATATAATTTTCTATCTATATTTTTAATATAACTCCACAACGCTTTTCTTTTTTCTAGTGCTTCTTTATCATTAATCATAATAAGATAAATAGAAGAAATAACAATCATCATTGAACACATTCTAAGCATATAACGACAAAGTTTCTTACTCTTTGTTTTCACTTCATTTAAATTAAAAGAAGATAAAATAAGTTTTGTCACCTTAATTTGTTGATCCACTCTCGTAATCATTACTTTCTCATTCACCGACTGATCTTCTCTTCCAATAAAATAATGATACAAATCTAAATTTAAATAAAGAATCTTTTTTACAAAAGGTAAAGGTTGATAAGCCACTAAGTTATCAACATAGAAAGTATGCTCTGGTAATTCTAATTTACATTTTTTTAAAACACTGGTTTTATAAATCAAAGAATGCATTATTAAGTATTGACTGACTCTAAAAAAGCCTAAATCGTCCCATGTACTAAGTTTATTTTCCTTAAAAACATTATTAAAAGCCATGACTTTTTGCTTTTTTTCATAAAAATGATCATAAATATAATTACAAACAATTAAATCTGGTTTTTCACGATTTGTCTTGATTTTTTCAAGTAATTTTTTTAAACACTCTGAATCCAACCAATCATCGCTATCCACCACTTTAAAATAGTCTCCTTTAGCTTCTTTAAGTCCAGCATTCACGCCACTTCCATGTCCACCATTTTCTTTATGAATTGCTTTTACAATAGAGGGATACTTTTTAACATAACGATCCGCAATTTTTTTAGTTTGATCCGTACTCCCATCGTTTACAATAATAATTTCAATCGCTTCATCATTAATGAGTAAAGAATCAATACATCGCTCCATGTATGCCTCAGAGTTATAACAAGGAACAACAAAACTTATTTTTTTCATAAACCACCTATATTTTCATCTATACATTATTTTAACATAAAGGAACTCAAAAAAAAAGTTCTATAAAAGAACTCCATTCAATCATTCTATTCTTACTTTTTTACATTTTGTACTTCTTCATAACCTAAATAAGATTGAATCTCTTCTGGCAATTGTCTTATTTTATTCATATGAATAATCTTTTCATCAATTTCTAATCTTGGAATAACTCGTCCATTAACATTTTGATAAACATCTTCCTCGTTCAAAAGCATCAAAGGTTGATTTGAAGTCCAAGTTGACAAAAAATTAAAATTTTCTAACATAGTTTTAATTTCTTCATTTTTAATGTTAGTATAACTTTTAAAAACAGTACCGTCTCCATATTGAATGCCTGATCCTTTTTGAGCAATTAATTTAGCTTCAAAAGAGGCATCTTTTTTTATTGAAGACGCTTGAAAATAAAGTTCACTACGTTTGACATCCGTTTCTCTTCCTATTGAACGCCTTTCCTGTATAGAAGTAGCATAGTACAACAAACCACTTGGATGAAATAAAACTATTTCTTTTGCTTCTGTTCCATTAGAACCAGTATAACCAACATACTTAAAATCATTATTTAATACTAATTTAAACCCCATACCTATAAGCTCATTTATTTTTTGACCAAAAGGAGTTTGCTGTAAAGAAGAAGAAAGACCATATAAAGATTCAACACAAGAATCTAAAATCGGAATTTGTGAAGTCACAACATACGATAAAAATTTTTTTTTATCTTCATTACTCCAATTTTTATAAGGTTTCCCTAACTGTTGTTCCCACTCTTTAATAATTTCTTCATTGAATTCCAAACTTAATTTTGCCATAAATTTCACCTAGATAAATTATAACATAAAAAAAAAAAAGATTCAACTGATACGATAATGACCAATAATCGTATACCGTTCTAGAACATCTTCTTCATAGCGAAATTGATATGGATTCGAATGATGAATAAGAAAAGGAATACCTTTTTTATTTCGCTTATCAGAAATAATACCTATATGACTAGGAAAAACAACAATATCGCCGCCTTGCCAAGCGTCTATTTCCTTTAAATCAGTTGTTAACGTAATATGATTTCGCTTAAAATAGACATTTAAGTTTATCACTCTACGAAAATCAATAGCTTTATCGATTTTTTCTATACCGTAAGCTTTAGGATCTATTTTTATATCTTCATAAACAAGTTCTTGTAAATCATAACCCGAAGCCTTTAAAGCAAAAGCTACAACATCTGTACATACCCCATATTGACCATCAGGATAACCATTTCTATAATACTGACTTTTATATTTTGGTTTTGTTTCCAAATAAGACTTTGCACTATTTAATATATCAAGTTGATCTTGAATACCATCTCCATCTTTATCAATCAAACTTTCATAATTTAAAATTCCAAAATCAGAATTAAGATAATATTTATGAGTAATAATATTAAAATAATACAAAAAAAACATAAAAATAATACTTATTAAACTAATAAATACAATCCACTTTTTCATTTTTCTTTTATACATTCTCTAAAATGGAATAAAATTTCAGATTTATATTCCCAACAATTTATTTACCAATATGTTCAGAAATCCAATCAAAATACTTTTTTCTTTTAAAAATAGATAACTTATATTTATCCCCATTTTTCATTGTAATTAGAATTCCAAATGGAAAAAAAGGAGGCGTAAGACAAGTTTTTACTGCATCAATTTCTTTCATTTCAATTTCCCAACTTACACTTTCTGTACCAATCAATCCTGAAGCCATAAAAGCGATTCTTTTATCAGTAAAATAATATTTTCCTGATACCTGCCTATTAATACTCACATTAGGCATTTTCCAACAATCTCCTGACACTTTCTCAGCAAATAATGTATCTCCTTCTTTTATTTCATAAACTTTTTTTCCCATATTCTTACCTCCTAAATTTTTATTTAAAAAAAATATAACATAAAACAACAAATTTTTCAATATGCAAGAATAAAAAAACTAAAACAATTAATCAATTTTAACTTACCTATTTTTTAAAAGTATCCACACATTTCAGTACTTAAAATGTTAGTTAATTTATATATTTGATAAGATTATTTTAACCAAATATTAAAACCTACTGAAATATTATGTAATGAAATTAAAAATACCATTTTTTATTATTTTAATTGTCCATCAGAAATTGAAATTCCAAAAAGATAGCATATCTATTTTATATATTTTGTAGAAATTCAAAAGAAACTTTGTAGCTAATGGATTTCTGTTTAAAACTAATTCTTGACAACTAGGTAGCACACTACCAAGTTGGACAAGCTAACTAGTATTGTGAAAAAATAACTCTTTGGAAACCTTTAAAAATAAGTTGATGCTATTATGTGTATAGAGTCTGTCCTGTTTAAATTGCTCCAACCATACCAAATTTCATTCTTTCTGAACATTATTTCATTTTGAGACACACTTGTCATAATTCTTAAAGTTAATCTTCCAGTAGAGATAGTAGTTATTTAATGAATCATTTAAACAATCTATATCACATCCAGCATTATTAACTACTGCCATTAATTTTTCTACATCAAAGACACTACGAGTAAGTCTATCCATTTTAAATGCCACAATATCATTAATTGTACCTTTTTTCACATCTTTTAAAATTTCTCTTTATGCTGGTCTTCTATCGTTTTTAGCACTTATTCCTTCATCAGCATATACTTTGTAGATTTCATAACCTTTTCGCTCACAGAATGCTTTTAATTGTTTCTCTTGTCATCCTAAACTAAATCCTTCACGAGCTTGGTCGAGTGTGCTAACTCTAATATACAAAGCCGCAATCTTTTTTACATCATCATACTTCAATTATCATCTCCTTTTTCTAATTTTTCAAAAAAAGAGAAATAAAGGTACTACAAACTAATTATTAGTTCATAGTTTTTATGTAGTTTTCTAGTTCTGATATTTTAATTTTCTTGCTTAAATTATTGATATAGATTTCGTTTGAATAATTAAAAGCAAGAAACATTATTTTATTGATAATAATTCTATGAGGCTCAATATAGTTTAAATTTGTCTTATCAATCTTTCTTATACTACCATTTATAATAGTTGGAGTAGTATTACAAAAATCACATATAATCTCTAATCGTTTCTTTAAAGATTTTTCCATATCAATTTTCTTTTTGATTACATTAAACCTTTCTGACTATGATTTCTTTCCAAAACAGAAAAAAACCAATCTTTCGATTGATTCTATATCTAAAAGTTCGAACAGATTTCCCAACGGTGCGTTTACTGATAAGGTTTTGCACTCACATTAAAAAAATAAAGTTCATTTATTTTTGATATGTTTATTATATCGTCTTTCTAAATTGGAAATTGTAATTGCTACTTAAATTATTTTTCAAAATTTATTTAGTTTACTTTTAATATTTTTATTAACTCTTCTTCTGCTTTTTTAACAAAGTAATTATTTTCTTCAATTGGTAATTTAATTTCTTTAACTTTATTTATCAATTTATCTATGGTATCATACTTTGAATCAGTTTCTATTTCAATTAGAGTATTACTATTTTTTATAAATTTTATAGCTAGTTCAAAATCGTTTTGATAGTATATAATATCGCTTTCTTTTATATTCATAATTTCATAATATCCAATTGCTTCAAATAATTTTTTAGCTTCTTCTATCGAGTAAATATTACAGTTTATTGCTTTTTGATTGACTATTTCTCCAGCCTCATTTATATCTTTAAATTTAAAGGAAATTGTTTGGAATACTTTTCCAGAATCAACTATATATCGTATAATAATTGCTTTTGATAATACCTCTCTAACAGAAAGTTTAGAAATATCTATATTTTTTGGAACAAAATAATAATCATCAAGCGTAAATTTTCTACCTTCTTTAAATCCTTTCTCTCTTAATTGCTTTAACAAATCTTCATCAGAACAAATTACTCTAACCGTAATTTCATTGTCCATTTTAACAGCCATTTATTTACCTCCTTAAAAATCGTTAATTTTATATAACCTTATTATATTAATTATAACATTTAATGTTATTTTTTTCTATGAATTTAGCTTTAATGATAAGAAAAAAAGACAACAGGATATGAGAAAACACCACGGCCTATTTCGCACTTGCGAAATGTATGTAAAAATTTAACTTTTTGTATATACAAATGTTAATACAGCATCATTTTTCTAAAGAGAAAATATATCTTGTTCTATTTTTTCTTCTACAAATAATATTTCATGTTTAGTTTTCTTTCTTTCATCTTTAAAATATTCAAATAATTGTGTATTAATAGTATAAAAAGTTCATCATTGCCACATCCTTCCTATAAATAAAAAAGAGATACATTTCTATACCTCAATTTGTAATATCGTAAATTTATTTTTATCAAATTTAGATTTCTTTTCTTGTGGAAATATTTGTATAACTTCATCTAAATTAAATTTTGTTATATCAAATAATTCATTTTGTATTGTAATTTCTTTGATATTATAAAAATTTCTTAATGTAGTTATATAACTTTTTGTTTCTTCATCACTTTTTCATTGGATAAAAAGAATATCTCTATCTTTGACATTGACCACCATATCGAAACAATCCTTTCTAAACATAAAACCAATATTTTCAATTTCATTTTTATTGAAGATTATATTTAAAATAGAAACATTATAATTATTATCGATACTAATTTCTTTTTCGCCAATGTAGTTGTTAATAATAAATTGTTTTTGTTCTTGAGTTAACTGATTCCATAAATTATGTTCTTTTACATATTCTGATTTTAATCTTATTTTTTCTATTTCTTTTAAATTGAAAAATAATTCTACATCTTGTTTATGTTCATTACTTTGTTTCAAATTTTTTAATTCAACAATTTTTAGTTCTATGTTTTTAGTTTCTTTTTCTAAATAATGGAGTTCTTTTTCATTTGAAGTTTTTGAGATTCTTTTCTTTTCGTTTTTGTACGCACTCAAAAATTGTTTTATCAATGATAGTTGGCACAACATTTTCAAATATTTGAGCATTCTTTTTATCTCTTTTCCCATGTTCTATATTACCAATATAAATTTTATTAGATAATATCTTATCAACAGTAGTAGTTACCCAATGTCGATTTAAAGCATGTTCTTCATTAAATTTCTCACATATATAACATACGGATGAATCCTCTAAATACATACTGAAAATTCTTTTTACTACTTCTGACTCTAAGTCATCAATGACTAATTTTTTGCTTTTTCCTTTTTTAGTATATCCAAGTGCTGGTCGTCCTGAAATATGACCTTTTTTAGCAGCTCCTACAAGTCCAAACTTCGTTCTCTCACTAGTTCTTTCAATTTCAAGTTGAGCAAGTATGGTTAGCATTCTTATAAAGAATTACATTAGCATTTCCAGTATTAATTTCTTAAGCAACACTTTCTAAATCACAATTATATTCCTCTAAAAGAGTACAAATTGTTTCTAAATCTTTAATAGAACGAGTGAGTCTATCCAATTTATAAACTATTATCTTATTGATTTTATTATCTTTCATATCCTGTATCATTTCTTTAAATTTTGGTCTTTTATCGTTTTTAGCACTTATTCCTTCATCAGCATATACTTTGTAAATCTCATAACCTTTTTGCTCACAAAAGGCTTTTAATTGTTCTTCTTGTTGTCCTAAACTAAAACCTTCACGAGCTTGGTCGAGTGTACTCACTCTAATGTAAATCCCTGCAATCTTTTTTTCTTCGTTCATCTTTCATCTCTCCTTTTTTCTTATTTTTTAGAGAGATTAAAAGTATAAAAAGACCATACTTTTAACCTCAAGTATTGTACTTCCTTTTTGCACGCCTAGTTTTAAAACATTTAATTTGTTTTAATATGAACTTCTAAATCCTTTAATTTAATACTCTTAGAATAATCATTTACAAATAGAGTATCACTTCCATTAAAAATTAAATAATTATTCTTCTTGATTGTTATAATATGCGGACTTACATAAGCAATGTTAGTTCCTTTGATATTAATAATACTTCCTTGTTTAATAATGGGTTTAACACAAGCAAATCTACATATCATTTCAATCCTTTTTAAGACTTCCTTATCAAACTCTAATTCCTTAACAACATCCATACTCATCACTTCCATTCTCAAATAACAAAAAAACTAGACGGTACTTCTAGTTAATATTTATTACTCTCGAATTAAAAGTTCGAGTTTCCTATCAATCTGGTGCTTGTAGTCGGACTCGAACCGACACAGTATCGCTACCAATGGATTTTGAGTCCATCGTGTCTACCAATTCCACCATACAAGCAAAACATACCATTATTAAACCAAAAAAAAAGAACTTTTTCAAGTCTTTTATTTCGTTTTTATAGTATACACAGCTTCAAAACTTCCGTCTTCTTTTGGAATAAAAGTATTAGCTGGTAAAGTAGTAGGTTCAGTAATTGAAAAATGTTCATCTAAAGATTCAACAATTGAAACAATATTTTCGCTATTCTTAGCATCAATCACTACTTTTAATCCATCTTGTTCTTCATCTATTACCAGATTTGTTACACCATCCAAAACCGTTTCAGGAACTTCTAAATCCTCGATTTTATTAGGATTATCCATAATAGATGAATCTACTCCATCATCTGGTCCCCCACTACTAGTCGTTGAATCACTTGGAGGAATAGGTTTATTATTTTCTCCATCATTTACAACTATCAAAGGTACACCAAATTCATCAGTTTCAATAAGAGTAACAGAACTAGAATCAAGTGTAGGTTCTACAATTAATTGAAAATATCTTATAGGATTAGAATAGTTACTATCTTTTATATCAAAAATAGTCGCTACTTCTTGTCCAGATTCATTTAAAAATACTTTTCGGAAATCTTTATTATTTCCAATGTAATCTATAAAAAACTTAGTCCAAACACTTTCACTTTCAAAATTCAACTTACTATTTGGATAAAGAGTTTTAAACTGATTATTTAGATCAATGAGCATAGTACCTAAATCTACAGTATTATCATCTTTTAAAACACGATCTACTTTTATCTTCTCTTGTTTTGAAATTTCAGCAAACTTATCTGCATCTTCAAAAATCAATGAATTTGTACTTTGAATATAAGAAATACCGTTTGGTGCTTTTACACTTTTATCAAAAATTTTTCTTATATCACGTTCACAAGATTCTAATAAATATTCATAAACTTTATCGGCTTTTTCATTTTTTCCATCATCCGTTAATTTCTCATCTTTATAAACATAAGTATATAAATAATATTTTAATATTTCATTTAATTTTGTTGAATCGACACTTCCTAAAGAAGTAATATCAGAAAAATAAACAACATTAGAAGCATTATTTTTAGTCATTTCTGTTTTAGCATATCCAATAAAATTATCTTGTATAGTATAAACACATTCTACATCATCACAAAGAGCAGTCATACCATGAATATCTTTTTTCTTTAAAGAACCACCATTATTTTTTATAAAATCAACATATTCATTATAAGCATAAGAAGCAATAGATTCACTAAATTTTAAAACATCTTCTCCTGTATTCTCGGCATAATAATTAACATATTCTTTAATAAATGTTTCAAATTCTAATAATTTATCTCCTTCGAAATCATTAGGAATAATTAATTGTCTTTTTGATAAATCAATTTCAATTTGTGGAATAGGATAAAGACGATGATAATACTCTTTACTCACTTCAAAAGTAACATCCCAACTTGTAAATTTCTCGTTTTGTTCATCATTAACATACTCTTCAATTGGAAAAGACAAATGATACAAATTGTCTTTAGAAAGAACTTCTACTGGACATTTTATATTAGCTGTAATAATTTGCTCTATTTTGTCTTTATTTTTAGTATTATCTAAAGAAAAAGTTATTTTTTGAGCTTCTCCTTCTTTAGAAACAGTATGTGTTACTTTTTTATTATCAAGTTTTAATTGATCAAACGTACAACTATTAGGTAATTCTAATGAAAAAGTATCTTTAGTAATGGATGTATCTTTTATTATATTCTCATTACGAGTAAAAGATAAATTTAAAGACATCACTTTATAAGTAGACGTTCCAAGAGAAATTTGTTCATTTTTATTAGTAACGACATTTTTATTTGAAATCAGTCCTTTATATAAACTATATAAATTAGCTTGATAAGAAAAAGCCGCCTGTTCTGGACTATCCAAATATTTTGAATTCGTTTCTGGATAGATAGTAAACTCCAACACTCCTAAAACTAAAAATGTATTAAGGACAACTTTTACTGTTTTTTTATTTAATAACTTTTCTCTCTTTTTCATCTTAATCACCTCCAATTACTTAATAATTTGCTCTGCTCGATAATTGATATCAATAATATTTTTACTTTTTTCATAGGCTTCAAATTTTTTATAATCTTTATCATCTTTATTGTCATATTTAACAACTATTTTATAAATGATTTCGGATTGAGAAGGATTTCCTTGTAATGGATAAACCCTTGACTGATTTAAAACAAAATATTTATTATTATCTTCAGTAATAATAACATCGCAATCATTAGAAGTATCTTTATCACTACTATCACACAATAATCGTTCTTTACCGTTTTTTAATTCCATGACACTCATTAAATTAAATTCAGATTGAATCGTCGCATTCAGTGATAAACTTGTAGCTACTTCAAATTCTGTATTAATTTTCAAATAATACGTTAATGGCGCATTTGGTCTTTGTAACCCAGCATCATAAATAGTTGTACCTTCTGGTGTTTCTTCTAATTTTGTACCATAACCAATAACATCTACATTAAACTTAGCTGGTTTACTCTCCTCATCATCACCTTGCATATTTGTAATAAATTTAGAATAGGTTACTACAGTTGTAAAAAGAAGTAATACTCCCACATACATACATAACCATTTTCCTAAATTGTTTTTAAATCTTTTACTATGTAGTAACCCTTTCATTTTTCTTCACCTAATTTTTCTTTTTATAATCTTTATTATATTTTTTATAACCATTAGAATTTTTATGATAATTGTTTTTTCTATTCTCTGGTGGTTGATAACTATTCTTCTTCATAGAAGCTTCATATTGTCTAAATTCTTCAAGTTCTTTTTCTTCCTTATATTTTCTAAATTCTTCAAGTTCTTTTTCTTCCTTATATTTTCTAAATTCTTCAAGTTCTTTTGCTTCTTTATATCTTCTAAACTCTTCTAAAGTAGTAATATTACTCATATTATTGCTCTCCTTATTATCTTCAATTTCCTTAACCACTTCTTCTAATTGCAATTCTTCCTCTTCTTCATAATAATTATCTTCAATTACTTCTTCATCATAGTAATCATCAAATGAATCTTCTTCTGTTCCTTCCAATTCATCATAATCTTCATTAAATTGTAAATCTAATTCTTCATCAAATTCATTAAATTCATCATTTTCATCAAAGCCAGTAAATTTTTTACTTTTCTTAAACATATCCAATTCCCTCTCTTCCTCAGTAAGTATCGGCTTACCATTTTTATCTAAACTCAAATAGATACAAGCTAGTACTCCTGTCACAAAAATCATTCCTATAGCTAATGGACTTCGAAATGCACTAATGATTTTTCCTCCATTATTGAAAATATATACACATTTTCCAACAATTTTATCTACGGAAAAACGTTCATCAATAGAATTATTATTATCACCTTTTGTCACGACTTTACCATCTTGTATTGAAACAATTCGATGAGTAACAAAATTTCCTTGTTGATCATAAAAGGTAACAATATCATTCACACTAAAATCGTTTGATTTAGTATCAATAAAAATTAAATCACCAATATGAATCGTTGGTTCCATCGATCCACTAACCACTTCCAAAGCTGAATACCCAAAAACAGTAGCCAAGTCCTTCTTCATTAATTTAATAGAAATAAAACTATAAACATTAATGATAAGTAAAACAACCAATAAAGTGGTTATAAAGGTCACTAAAACCCTTTTTACTACTTTCATTTTATTCCCCCCTAATTTTCTTATGGAGCACAAATATCTTCTACTTCAAATTGAAAGCCTAAATAGAAACGATAACGGTCATTTAAAGTATCCTTAATTTGACTTGCATACTCTCCAATTTGTGTATCTAATAGATCATCAGACACATCCCCTGTCTCAAAGGCCCATTCCCAAGCAATAAACAAATCTATCTCTTCATTTGGTTTTAGAACAATAGACTGATTACTGATGTTTAATCGACTGATCCCTCTCGTTCCTAAGGCATCATTTGTACTCATATTTCGATAATTTTCACTATCATTTATACTAAAAGCTTTCTTATTTAATACTTCATATTTATTTTCTCCTCCAATTAAATAAGTCGCTCTTGTATCTTCTTTTGGATAAAACCTTATAACATACCCCATATTTAAACATCCTTTATTTGGAATACAAATTGTATCTTCCTTCAAGATTAAATTGGTAATCGTTATAGTTTTATCTGTTTCATTTTTTATTTTTTCTGTATAATAACCTTTCGCACCTGGATAAATCACTTTATCTTCATTATATTTACTAAAATATTCTTCATTATGGAACAATGGAATATCCACTAACCATAACTCTTTCTTTTCTGGTTCCTTCTCTTCTAATTCTTCGCTATAAATAGCATATAAAGTTAAATCTTTTTCTAAATCTTTAACAATATAAGAAACCACTTTTTGATTATCAATTTCTTGTACTTCTAACCCTTTATCAGCAACCTTGCTTTCTTTATTTTGGCTGTATCCCAAGAACTTGTAGACTTGACAAGGTACATCACTTTCCTTATATGGAACAACATATTCACTTAAATCCACACTTTCATTTTCACCAATTAAGAAAGTGTAACGATTCGTAAGCAAGTTGTAAATTCCACCATTTCCATCAAGAACTAAAACTTTTTTATTAACAATCGTTAAAATAATGTCTAGACTTTGATTAGGTTCAGTGAGAACATTTCCATAAGCTCCCATCGTCACTTTAAATTTAACGGTCCCTTCTTTTAAAGCTGTAACTAAAAGCGCTAAAGAATTAGGTCCCATTTCATTCGTTTCTTTATAATCAAGAGTAACCAATTCTGAACCACTTACAATTTCAATTTTAATATATTTATCTTGATCTGATTTAAGAATTAAAGCATTACCATTTATTTCTTTTGTAACTAACCTACTAAATAAATTTGTATTAAGAGTAATTTCTTTAACATTGTTAACAAGATCTGAACTAGATAAACTCATTTGATAATCCAAACTTGGAGAAGAAACATAATAGTCTTCTTGAGTAAATCGAATTTGTACTGTTGCTTCTTTTCCATCATAAGAAACTTTCAAAGAAGTTTCTTTATCTAAATCTTGAGCATCTGGTTTAATTTGAATCCAACCATTTTCTATAACAGCAACTTCACTTAAAAGCGAATCTTCAAAAAGAGCTTCTACTTCTTTATAACTTACTTTTTCTGTCACATCTTCACGATTACCATCTGAGTCAATTTCATATATTTTATAAGGAAGAGTATGATTCTTTCCAATAGGCAAATCATACGAAGTCCTTTCAAATTCTATTACTCGTGTTGGACGATGAACATGAACAGTATAAACATTATCTTCTCCAGATTCACTTGTTACAATAATTTTTATATCATTTTTACCTTCCTTAAGAGGTAAATCTTCCAAACGATCATATTTGACACCATTGTATTCGTACTCAACTGTCACTTTACTATTTGGATCTTTTTTCGTAACCTCTAAAGTAATCTCTTTTTTATCATAAGGAACAGTAAGTGTATAGTCATTTAAATCTGGATGAAACTCTGGTTTTAAAGTAAGGGATGAATCATCTTTTACTTCAATCGAATCCAATCGATTTTCTGTACTCAATGGTGTACGATAAACATCAACAACATAACTCTTAGACTCATTATTTTTTTCTAAAGTAATAAACACACGATTTGTACCATAATCAAGTGGAACATCATTTAAGTCTGTACGAGACTGACAATCCTTTTCTTCACCGTCTACAACTTTACAAACCTTAAAAGTCACATTTAAATCTTTTTTAAATTCTGGATAAATACTAATTTTATCCTTACTAGAATCTAATTCAATTTGATAAGTTAATTGATCTTTTTTAAATAAAGCATCTAATTTTTTATAACTATCTTTTAAGCTTTCCAAAAATAAATCAGAACGATTAATAATGACTTGATAATCTCGAGTACTTCCATCCTCAGCAGTAACTCTTATAATAATTTCATTATCTCCTAACTGAAGTGGTAAATCATTTAAATGATCAAAAACTTCATTTCCCACAATGTATTTTACCTGAGCGTGTTCTTTATCTTCTGGAATTCCTTTTAAATTAATTTTATCAACATCGCTTTTAACACTTACTCGAATAGGATCTTTGGTTTCTTTGTCAAAAGTAATATTTAAATTTGGTTCAGTTTCTATTTTTTCAAGATAATTATTATTACTCTTTGGAGAAACTGGTTTAATTATATCAACAATATACGTTCTACCCACACCTGATGCACTCGTTACTAAAATCTGAACTGTATTTGTTCCTTCTTCTAATCTTAAATCCGTTAAACTATTTACCTTATTATTGTTATATATATAAGATAAAGTTGCGTTTTTATCAGTTGTTGTAGCTGTTAAAGTAATAAATTGATCACTTTCTTTAACATAAACTTTATAATGACTATGATTCGAATCAAACGCTGGAGTAAGGGTTCCCTTATTAGTAGTAATCATCATTAAAGTATTTGAATTATCCTTTGCTGCTTTATTAATAATGACCACATACGTTCTTTTACTTCCATCTTCAGCAGTAACAGTAATTTCTAACTTATTATCGCCACTCTTTAAATTCAAAGAATCCAAAGAATCAATTTTTTGACTATTAAAAGAATAAGTAATATCTTTTATTTTATCACTATTTGGAATCGCTGTAACAGCAACATCACTAACCCCAGCTCCAACATTAACGTAATAAGGACCATTATTCATTGGATCGAAATGAAGAGGATCACCTTTAGAAACATTCAATGTTTTTAAAGTATTATCACCATCTAATTCACTGCTTGCTTTCTCTCTAATAATTTTCACATCATAAACTCTTACACTTTTACCATCTGGAGCAACAACTGTAATAGTAACAGTATTCACACCTACATTTAATTGTAAATCATTAAGTGAACCAACACTTTGACCATTAAAAGTATAATAAACAGTTGATTTTTTTCGATATGGAACAGCATTTAAGGTTAATTTTTCCACACTGTTTCCAACCAACAATTCATAATGTAATTTTTGTTTATCAAAACTTGGTGTTAACTGTCCTACACTGGTTTCTAATTTCTTCAAATAATTATTACTAGATTGAGCTCGATTAACGACAACTTCATAAATAGAAGTACTTCCATCTTCAGCGGTCACTACAATTCGTACAATATTTTCTCCAACGTTTAATTTAAGACGATCTAAATCATCCACAACATTTCCATTATAAAAATATTGAACGGTTGCCTTATCACTATTTGGAATCGCTGTAAAACCTAAATGCCATCTCCACCATGAGAAACCCATAGTATAATTATAGGTCGTAGAATTAAAATCAATGCTTCCATGATTCGGTTTTAATACTCTTAATGAACTATCACTACTTTTAATCTCTCCATTTGGTTCATTAGGTTGATTTGGATCTCCTGGCTTTACACTTGGACCCTGTGACCCATTTATTACTGTTAATCGATAGATAGCTTCATATACTTTGCCATTATACTCCAAAGTGACGATGATATCAGACGTTCCAACAGCTTTACCAGTAATGGTAATGACCCCTTCTTTACTCAAATGAACACGAGCCACTTTCTCATTGCTTGATGAAACCTTCACTTCACCATCTAATCCTATTAAATCAAAGGTAATTCTTTTAATAGAAGATTTTCTTAAATCAATGGTTCCTTTTTCATCTGATAATTGGATATAACGCTTAGAATTCGTGATGGTAACCGTAGCCGTTGCTTCATATTTCTTATCATTAGCTTCTCCTGATAAAGTAATGGTCACAGTTCCCTCACTTTTAGGATTAATCACCACATAACCATTTTCTACATAACAAGTAGCAATTGTTGCATCACTTGTAGTACAAGTTAAACTTTTGGGTATAATATATTCATAGGAATAAGAAAGTTTATAATTTAAATCACTTAAAGACATCTCTACATTATCTGAATCAAATTTTAAATATTTATTTCGAATAATTTCTTTATCATTAGTATCTGGTTCAACAGTATGTTCTCCTTCATTTCCAAAAGGATTACCAATTCTTCCAAAAAAACCAGAAGTACAACTACAACTTGTAATAAGTAATAAAATAATGATGATTATGATAATAATCATCGTCAAAACTTTTCTTTTATTTAACTTTCTTTCATTCTTATCATTGTTATACTTTTCATAATCAAAACCTCTTGTCATAATCATCATCCCCCTTCAAATATTTAGTTTCCAATTAAATCTACGACTAATTCATAGATTTAATTGGAAGTTAAATAAACTTCCTTTAATAATTCAATTAATTATTAAATACTAAATTAGAATAATCAACAACGATGTCTTGAGTAACTTCGCTACCATCATCTAATGTATCAATAACTACTTTAATTGGAATTATTTTATCCTCTGCTTTAGCAGTTGGATTTAAAGCAAATAAGATGTCTAATTTTCCATCCTTAACTAAGATATCTTTAGGTACGTTTTTACCATAGTAAACTTTTATACCATTTTTATCTTTAGGAACTTCTATAGAAATTGGGTAATAATAACCTGTTGCATTAGCTGCTCCAAAATAAGCATCTAATTTTGCTTTTTTAGTAGCATCAGTAACTAAATCAATAGATCCAGTTAATGATTTTCCATTAAATCTAACATTTGAAGTATTTGAAGCATCATAACCTTTTCCAACAAAAGTTCTCATTGATGTTGCTGATACATTTTTAGTTAAAACTGGAACAATTGTTGCTGAACCATTTCCAGCTGGAATTTTTGCTGTAGCTGGTTGATTAGATTGAGTAACAGTTAAATTAACTGATACTTTAATATCTCCTTGTTTTCTAGCTAATTCAGTATCATAAGTATCATTTGATTTAAAATTTTTAAGTACGTTACCTTCAGCATCAACAACAATATCTTTACCAGTTGTTATGTCTTTAGTTGTCTCAAATGCCCATTTCCATTGAATAGTAGATTTAGTATCTAAAGCAAAATTTGCTGGATACACAGTACCTTTATTAAATAAAGTTTCTAATTTATTTTTTAAATTAGTATCAGTCATCCAAGTTTTGCCACCGTCAATACTAAATAAAATTGGATTATAAATTTCTTTATTAGAAACATCATCAACAATTTTAATATTATTTTCAATATCAACAGTCATATCAACAGTATAATTAGTTTCAGCTGTTCCAACTACATTATAAGTATATTCACCTTGTGTACCTGGAGCAACAACCTTAACACCAGCTTCACTAGAAACTACATAGGTATAAGGGTTTACACCACTTGTAATTTCATAAGAATCCTTAAATAAATCAATATCATAGCGGCTATTACTTGAATTTCCAACTAGACTAAAGTCCCATTTAGCAACTCTAGCTTCATCAACAGCATCAAATGAAGACACATATTTAGCATAAGTTCCACATACTGAATAAGCTGATACTAAAGCTGCAAGCAATAATCCACCTAAAACTGTCATTTTCTTTTTCATTTTTTCACCTCCCCCTATCATCAATTCTTTATATAAACTCTTAAAAAAGGGTTTATCAGGGATCATCTTTCTAAAATATTTTTTAGAATTTTCAACTTCTTTTAACGGCTTCGTCGATTTTCCGAGTCATTTTTATGATTATAACTATTATTATAATGATTTTTATCATTTTGTCTATAATTTCTATTTAAATTCTTAGATTGTGTTGGTCTAGAAATTCTATTCTCTGAATTTCGAACTTGCCCTTCACGATTTCTAATTACTTTATCACTTTGAACATTAGTTTTATTCACCATACGGTTTGTATTATTACTTACCTTACGCCTATTCGTATCACGATTTATATCATTTCTATTTATTGAACGAGCAACTCTTTGAGACGAATTATAATTAGAATTTGCTCTTCTCATACCTTCTCTTCTTCGTGCTTCTATTTCTTTTCTTCGCTTATATTCTAAAAATTCAGCACGCTCTTCTTCAACATATTTTTTATTTGATATTATAAAACCAACAACAAACACAATAGTAATAAGTAAAATTAAAATAATAATAGTAGTTGTCTGAGATAAAGATTTCATCATTGAGCCAATACCTGGAATTCTAAATAAATAGATTCCTTCCACATCTTTTAAACCTACTAAATTACGATCTTGAGTTGAATTGTTATCTCCTTTAGTAATAAAGAAAGTTTCTCCATCTTTTACAACAATATCAATAATTCTATGTGTTGTAACCGTTCCAGCAGCATCTCTAAAAGCAATAATCTTGCCTATTTCTAACTCTTCTGGATTAATTTCTTTGGTGATGATTAAATCACCTTTTTTTATTTCTCTTTCCATTGACCCAGATAATACCATAAAGGGCTTTATTCCAAAAACGCTTGGAACTTTATTTGTATTAGCTTTAGCTTGAAACATAATACTTAAATTCATGATAATGACAGGAATCAAAATAACACAAGCAGCTATGACAACCCAACTACTAACTTGTTGATACCATTTCTTTTTATTCTCATGTTTCATAACCTTCACCCCCTATAATTCTTATTTTTTAAAAGTTCTTGTTCGAACAGGTCCTTTAGAATCCAAACAAGCTATATAAACTTCATCATTTAATGATGCATTTCTCTTATTTATTAAAGCCAGCCATAACTCTTGCAAATATGCGACTTGATTATCTTTATTTTTTGATTCATTAGATGACTTTTGAGAATTTGTTGAATCTTCTTCAATTTCTGATGAATTTTCTTCAGCTTCAGATTCAATTTCTGATGAATTTTCTTCAGCTTCAGATTCAACTTCTAATGAATTTTCTTCAGCTTCAGATTCGATTTCTGATGAACTTTCCTCAGTTTCAGACTCAGCTTCTAATGAATTTTCTTCAGCTTCAGATTCGATTTCTGATGAACTTTCCTCAGTTTCAGACTCAGCTTCTGTTGTATTTACTTCATCTTCAATATTAGAAGAATTTTCTAAAACAGAATCAACAGGTTTGTACTCTACAGTAGAACAATCACCACAAACCCATTTCTCTCTCTCTTCAAAATTCTCTGTTTCTGGATTATAATAAGGTTCTGTACCTTTAAATTCAAAATTATGATCTTGGCTTGATTGATCACCGACAATATAATTGTCACCACACGTTTTACAATCAGCTGTTGTTTTAACACACCATCCATCATCAGTTTTAGTTTCTACATGAATAGTCTCAACTTTTGGATTATGATTGTGTGCAATATTTTCATATACATGATAACAATCTGAACATTCAAAAATATCACGACCATCGACATTATAATGCCATTCTGAATTACAATCCACATCTTTTTCTAGTACTACTGTAACCTTTTCTCCACAATCTTTGCAAATTCCTTCTTCAATAATATTGTGGGTTTTTGTATCCTTATTCCATATTACTTTTTGAGTAATATTT
>CAJTUR010000018.1 GCA_910579535.1 uncultured Bacilli bacterium | reverse complement strand
TTTCCAATTTTAAATTTTTTAGAAAAACTATTGACTTTTAATAGTTAGCCTTTCTATTATGTACATTTAAATTATAATCACTTCTATTATAATTAATTGAATTATACAAGTAATTCATATTGGATACAATATAAAAAATCGCATATTTTAGCATCATAAAAACAAACGATTATAATAAACTTTTTACACAAAAGAAATCTTTTTATGTTAAAATAAAGGAACAGAGAGGTTGAAAAAATTGAAAAACAAATGGATTCTACAAGTCTTTATGCTATCTTTTATTTTATCTGCCCTTTTTAGTGGCTTATCGTCTTATTTATCTAATCTAAATATTATACTATTAACAATGGTTTTAATCATAGTGATTTTAATAGGTATTTTATTTGATATGATAGGAGTGGCAACATTAACTGCTTTAGAAGCCCCTTTTCACGCAAGAAATTCAAAAAAAATAAAAGAAGCCCAAGCATGCATAAAACTATTAAAAAATAGTACGAAAGTCTCTAGTGTCTGTAACGACATTATTGGAGACATCTGTGGCATCATTAGTGGAAGTCTTGGAGCATCTTTAACACTTTATTTGATAACACTTGGAATGAATGCTTTATTAGCAACCGTATTAATTACTTCTTTTGTTTCTTCTTTAACAGTAGGAGGAAAAGCCATTTGTAAAAACATTGCCACAAAAAAAAGTGATTCAATTGTTTTAATCACTGGTAAAATAATAAACATCTTTCATCATTAATTTAATTGAGTCACAAATTCTCTAAACGTATCGCCCTTTTCTTCATAATTTTTAAATTGTTCATAACTACTAGCAGCTGGCGATAACAAACATAGAGTATTTTTTTTTGTTACTTTTTTTGCTACCTCTACCGCTTCTTTTAAAGTATCCGCCAAGAAAACTTTTTCTTTTGGTAAATAAGACGCTATTTTATAACCAGTTGTAGGCATACAAATAAAATGTTCAATAGAAGATTTTTTCAAATAATCAATTAATTTATCATAAGAAATTCCACGGTCCATTCCTCCAAAAATAAGTGTATTGACGTTTTCCAAAGCTTCTATATCATTTATAGTTGCTTCAGGTATAGTAGACAACAAAGACATATAATACGTTACATCATCGAAAGTTCCAATACTTTCCAATCGATAAGCAAGAGTCGTAAATTGATTCGCCACTTGAATTGCTTTTTCATTGTCTAAATGAAGAAGTTCAATCACGGTTAAAGCAAAAACAATATTTTCTAAATTATGATACCCCAACAAATTTCTCTTAAGAGTCGTATCATAAATTTTTTTATCACGAAAATAAATCGCTTTTTCTTTACAATAAACCGTACCATTAGAATGAACTAGATCAATAGGATAAGCTTGACTTTCAAAACAATTTTCTTCAATCTTCCGTCTTAACGTTTCATGGCTCAAACAGTAAATCATTTTGTCTTCACAAGTTTGATACTTAAACATATTCATTTTTATATTATGATAATGTTCTACACTCCCCGCATGATCCAAATGATCTTCAAATAAATTAAGAATCAATCCAATATGAGGTGATACTTTCAAATACTCAAGTTGATGACTCGACATTTCTAAAACAAATATAGTCTTTTCATTAGCTCCATCTAAACAATCAAAGATTGGAATTCCAATATTACCAGCAAGAATACAGTTTTCATTTTGAGCTTTAATCATTTCATAAATCAACGAACTCGTCGTACTCTTTCCTTTTGTCCCCGTAATTCCAATCACATTTTTTCGATTGACTTCTAAGAAAAGTTCCATTTGCGAAGTGATTTTTTCTTTTATTGAACTTACATCAATATCTTTTAGAGAAATCCCAGGAGTTTTAATAATCAAATCATAATTTTCTAAATCTTTCAAATAATCCTTACCAACTACTTTTTGAACCTTAGATTCTTGTTCTAATTCAAAATTTTTTTGATCAAGCAAGGTAAAAACTTGGTCACTTAAATATTTTCTTAAAAAGTGATAGGTCGACTTCCCTTCTCTCCCCATACCTAAAATGGCAATCTTTTTATCCTTTAACTTATTAACAATTTGTTCAATCATTTTTTATCGCTTCCTTTAAAAGAGCTTCAAAATGTTCATTTAAATGATGCTCTTCGTTCCAATAGTTTTCTAACGCTTCATGATTAGATAATTCATAATGTTCTTTATAATATTTTAACAAAAAAGGAAGCTCTCCTTCTAAATTTCTAATCGTTTTACTAATAGCATAATTAATTTCTTCATAGGTACCTACACAATCAAAGGGTTTGTTTTCTCCGTACCCAAGTAAATCTTTAAAAGTTTCTAATAACGCTTTATTTTCAAATAAATCCTCTTTAAAAATAGCCACTAACTCTTTCTTATATAAAAAAGGACTAAGCATAGAATAAACAAATAAACATTTAGAACAATTAGAACACCATACCCAAGGTATGTCTTTACTTCCTTTATTACAACTTTTAAAAATGGGATGATATTTTGGCATACGTGCTAAAAGCATTCCTATTTCGTATTCATTTAAAGGACGCAAGAAAGAAAAATAATCAATATCAATTTTAAAATAACGTTTCGCATAAATATTAAAATCACTCTCAAATTCATAAGTTTTTGAATATTGATGATTTATTTTTGTCCCCATGACATTTGATTCATTAGCACTAGATTCATTAGATAAAACAATATACCTTTTATCATTAAGATACGCTGTTAAAAAAGAAGTAAACGCAACCATTGCACTAAAAGGTGTATGTCCATTTAAAAAACCTCTTTTGTTTAACTCCACAATTTTTAAATCTAAATTTCTTTTTATTTTTAGAATCTCTTCTTCTTTTAAATCCGATTTTAAAGCACACTCAATCATAACCTCTTTAGGATTAATAATAAAAGCACTACGATTCGGTTCATTTTTCAAAATTTCCAAACTAACACAAGAATCTTTTCCGCCACCAACACCAATCATAACGCCTTGCCCCTTGTACTCTTTATTCTCTAAAGAAATTTCTTCTCCTAAGCAAGTAATGGTCATAAAATTATCAATATTTACATCAATTTTATTGGTATAAAAAAATTCCCCTTGTCCTAAAAAATAAAGTTTCTTAAACCATTTTATTTGTTCTTCATTTAAAAAGCCACACTTAATAATGACATGAGGGGCCATACAACATTTCCAGTAACTAACCAGTTCTACCATACCCATATGAAAAGCTAAAGTTTTCACTAAAGAATCAACAACTTTACTCTCTTTTTTTGGTATTTCTAAACTTGGAGTAAACACCTCTAAATTAGGAATTGAAAAATAATAAGTAATTTTTAAAAAGGCCCCTTTATCTTCAATTTTATAATCCTCATAAATAAACGTATCATATTTTCTAATTTCTTCTAAACTCATCTTATCCGTCCTTTTCCTTTATTATAAAGTATATGAAACCAAAAAAGAAGATATTTTTTCTCTTATCTTTTCAGAAATACCATTTTTTTTCGTCTCCTAAAAAAGAAGAAGAACCATGACCAGGATAGATTTTAATTGTAGAGGGATACGTAAAAATCTGTTTTAAACTCTCTCGCATTTCTCCTTCATCTCCCCCTTCTAAATCCATTCTGCCAATTGTTCCTTTAAATAAAAAATCACCTGTAAACATCACGTTTTCTTTAGGAAAATAAAATGTTAAAGAATCTTTAGAATGACCTGGAGTAGATAGAATTTCATAGTTAAAATTTTTAATTTTATCATTAGCTTTTAATCCATATTTATTTAAAAAATAATCTAAAGCTCCAACGTGATCAAAATGATAATGAGTAACCAAAATACCAACTATCTTTTTATCTCCAATAACATGTTCTATTTTTTCTACTTCTTCTCCTGGATCAATGAGAATCATTTCTTCTCCCTTAGAAATAAAATAACAATTGGCTTGTAAAGGTCCGACTGGAAGCACTTGAATTTGCATAAAAAACACCTCTTTAAAAAAGATTATACCATTTATAAGTAAATAATTCTAAATTTATGTTATACTTAACTAAGGTGATAATATGAATTTTTTTACATTTTTATTAATACTTCTAATTATGAGCGGTTCAGGAGCTTTGGTTTACGTTTTTTATTTTAATAAAATGCAATACTTAAGAACTAAAATTGAACACTCAGAAAGCATTATTGATGAAACATTACGTATTCGTTATGATTATTTAGTTCGCATTGATAGCATTACAAAATCTTCTCTAAACGATAGCAAAGAATATTTTAAAGAATACATGAACTTAAAAAATAAAAACATTACCAACTTCGAATTAGATAGAAAATTAAAAGAAGCCTTTAACATTGTCTATAAATTAAAAGATGATTTTGAAGAACTAAGTAAAAATAAAGAATTTAAAGAAATCCTAAACAGCATTAAAGAAACCGATGAAAAAATAGCGGCTATTACAAATTATTATAATAAAAACACCAATGATTTAAATGGCTTGATTCGTAAATTTCCTTCTGCGATCATCGCTAAAATTCATAAATTTCAAATTAAACCTTTCTTTGATGGAAAAGACATGACTGATGATATTTACAATGATTTTAAACTATAAATTTAAATTCCTTTGATAAGTATGATCAATTAATTCAAGCATATTTTCTCTTTCAAGAGTATAAGTTTGAATTATTTTTTTTATAAATTCTAAAGGTTTTTCTCCCATATAAGACTCTGGAAAATACAATTTTTTTTCAACAATATTTTGTAAAGCATTCATTAAATCATACTTCATAAAATCATTAACTAAAAAAGCATTGATTTTAAAAGTTTTTCTTGAAGAATCCAATAAAAAGCTAGTTACATTTACTTTAAAAGAATTTCCAGTATTTCTTTTTAAAGCATAAACATAATCAAGTAAATCCGTTTTCGTAAGGCGCTCATAAGTGTAAAGATAAGTTAAAATATTAAAAACTTCTAACCAATCTTTGCATAATCCATACCCCCCCCCGATATTCCAGTATCGACTTTTTCAATATAAGCCTTATGTTCTTTTTTGACTATATTTGATATAGTATTCTTATAAAAAAGCTTTTTAATCATAGGAGAAACAGTAAATTCAATTACTTTTTGTTTATCATCAAGAGGAAAATTTTCAATTTTTTGAACCAACATTTTAAATTTTTCTAAATCAAAAACCATTTTTCTCAATTGATACTTACTTTCGCATAAAATATCTTTTTCAATTATTTCTCGTAACTTTTTCTGAACATAATAAAAATGATGTTTAGACGATCCAGAAAAATAAATATAACTGTCATAACTAGGTAAAACATTATTTCTATTAAAGTCATAATTTTGAAAAGTATTCATTCCTTCATAACGATAGAATTTAGGAAAATCTTCTAACTTTAAATAAACTTCTTCATAAAGTGCTATAAAAAATCCATCCCCTTTAAAAACTTCTCTATTTTATCAAAGAAAAACAACTTTTACAAGTTGTTCTAAACCAAAAATTCATCAATAAATTAGACACTTCTAAACTTTGTTAAAAAAAATATTTTGAATTAATATTATATCTTTTTTCTTTCGTTTAAGACTCCAACAATATAATTTGTTTTAAATCAATTAACTCTTTACTCTCAAATGTCAGTTTTAATAAACAAGGTGATGTAATATTCAATTCTTTTTCTTTATATTCTAATTTCAAATTATTATTTACTTTACACCAATTTAGTAATAAAAATTTTATTGCCCCACCATGACTGACCACCGCAATTTTTTTTCCTTGATATTTTTCCAATATTTCGTTTAAAAATTCTGTCATTCTTTTATTTGTTTCTTCTGCGCTTTCTCCGTCTCAAGTTTTAAATTTTGGGTATGCTAATTGTTCCTGTGAAGGGTCTTTTGTTTTCTTATCTTTCATAAATGCAGTAATTTCATCTAAATTTCCTAACTTTCTTTCGCATAATCTATAATCAAGATTAAGGGGTAATCCGGTTTCACTTACAATATATTTTGCTGTTTGCTTTGCTCTTGGATAACTACTACTCCAAATTACGTCAATATTTTTAAGTTCTACACTTTTACTTAGATTTCTTGATAATTCTTCACCTTCAATTGATAAAATTTCTTTTTCATTAATCATCTGACTTGTTTCGCCAGTATTTCTTATACCATTTTCAACAATCGTTTCTGCATGTCTTATTAAATAAATTATTGTTCTCATACCAATATTCATTTATAATCTAAAGAAGTGGTTAATGAATTAGAATTATAGATTTTGATAGTGAGGAAACACTGCATCACTTAAATCGGTAAATACATTTGACACGGGTACACCATAGTCATCAACATAAAAATATAAATGCCCTTTAATCCAATTCCGAGTAGTAATTTCATCACAAATCAAAAAGACTTCCATTTCTCTTTCAAACTGTATTCTGGTAACAAAAGGCGTTATTTTTCGTGAATTAGACATTAAATAAAAACTTTCTTTTTCCATTTGTTTTATCTATTTTATTACACCAACAAATGACTCTTTTATTTATATCAAATCGATCTAATATCATATTCCTACTTATTCCTCAAATTCCAATCAATTGGCTCTAATCCATTTTTTTCTAAAAATTCATTGGTTTTAGAAAAAGGTTTGCTTCCAAAAAAACCATAATTAGCTGAGAAAGGACTCGGATGAGCACTCGTTAACACCAAATGCTGAGGATTAGTAATTAAAACTTTCTTTTCCTTAGCGAAATTGCCCCAAAGAATAAATACAACAGGTTCTTCTTTCTCATTTAATACTCGAATAATATAATCCGTAAGTCTTTCCCAACCTAAATTACGATGACTGGCTGGGGTATCTTTCACAACGGTTAAAACCGCATTAAGCATTAAAACGCCTTGTTTAGCCCATTTTGTTAAATCGCCTTCTTCATAAGGAAGAATACCTAAATCACTTTCAAGTTCTTTATAAATATTTTTTAATGAAGGAGGAAGTTTTATCCCTTTTTGAACTGAAAAAGATAACCCATGAGCTTCTCCTTCTCCGTGATAAGGATCTTGTCCTACAATAACGACTTTGACCTCTTTATAAGGGGTTAATTTGAGCGCATTAAAAACATAATCCTGAGGAGGAAAAATCGTTTTCGTCTTGTACTCTTCTTCTACAAGATGATAAAACTTTTTAAATCCCTCACTTTCAAAGACTATTTTTAACACGTCATCCCAATCATTTTGAATCATATCTAACTACCTACTTTCTTGATTTTTTAAATAAAACGCATAAAATGCTAAAATTATTTGAAGAATAATAAACACACTACTAACTAAAAAGATATAGCGTATGCCATATAAAAGAGCTATACCACACAAGAATACACCAATACTTGTAGCCACATACTCAATCATTTCTTTTAAATTATTAAAAGCTAACTGATCTTCATCATTATAACGATTAACATAAGGCGCATCCGTAATATCAATATACGCATCACTACTAAGTTCCACAAAAATAAAAGCGAGTAAAATGAGTATTTTTTGATTAAAAAGAAAAGCCAAAATATACAAAAGAAGTCGTATACCAAACTTTAACGAAAGATTGATATAATTGTTTTTTAAAGTAAATTTCGCAATGACTAAAGAACCTACAATGACAGAACCAATCCCTAACAAAATGCTATAATTAGAAATAGTGCGTGCTGAAAAATCAAAATAATCCGCTAATAATAAAACTTATAATTCTGTAATACAACTAAATGACATCTCCCCAAAAAACACATAGCCTAAATAGACTCGAGAAATTTTATCCTTTTTTAGATTTAAAGTTTTCAAACTTTTTCGAGATTCAACCTTCTTCTCTTTTTTCACATAGGATTTTAAATTCGTTTTATATAAAATAATAAACGTTATAAATGTGAGAATACTAGCAATCAAAATATAAAAATTATAATTAATCTCAAAACTACCAATACTTTTCCCAAGCAAAAGACCTGTTAAAAAAATACCAATATAATAAAAAGCATCATAAATAAGATCTCGAATCGCATAAATTTTATCTTCTTTTTTTATCAACGTAATTAAAGGATACAAAGAAATCCATAACTCCACATCAATGACATAATCAATTATTATCAAAAATTTAATCAAAACATTTAATCCGGTTTGATTTAAGAAAAATAATAAAAGCATAACAATGGCTTTAAAGAAAAACAAAGAACAAGAAAACGTCTTCAATTTATCTTTTGTAATAAATTGCGAACACAAAAATATGACCGAAACCGATAGAATAGAACATAGACTAAAAACCGTACCAATTGTTTGTACTGATAATTGATTTTGTGCCATCCACAATTCTTGAAAAATATAAAAAACGCCACTTGATAAGGAATACAACCCTAAAATAACAAATAATCTTTTTAGTTCTTTATTCAATACGACTAACATCCTTTCAAACCTAAAACTCGAGTATTACTTATGATAATTTTCATGATTGTTAATTTTAAATGCACGATAGATTTGTTCTAACAAAACTCCACGAAACAATCCATGTGGGAAAGTCATTTTGGAAAAAGTTAAAGAAAAATCACTTCTTTCTTTTATTTTCGCTGACAAACCTAAAGAACTTCCTATAACAAAAGTGATACAACTGGTTTTAATAAATGTAGAATCAAGTCTATTAGCAAATTCGATACTATCTAAACTATACCCTTCTATTTCTAAAGTAATCACATAATCTTTTTCTCCTATGTGTTTTAAAATACTCTTTTCTTCACGCTCTAAACTCTCTTCATCCTTTAATTCAATGATTTCTATTTTATGATATTTAGAGATTCTTTTGGTATAATCAGTAACTAATTCGGTTAGATACGATTCCTTTAACTTTCCTAAACAAATAATCTTTAACATACAACCTTGGTAATCTCCGATTGCTTAGCACATTCAATATTTGAAAAATCAATATCATATTCCTTAAACGTTTCATGAATCATTTCTAATGCTTTCTCAC
This sequence comes from uncultured Bacilli bacterium, assembly GCA_910579535.1. GTDB lineage: Bacteria > Bacillota_I > Bacilli_A > RF39 > UBA660 > MGBC108787. The sequence continues at coordinate 23,608 of CAJTUR010000018.1, read as the reverse complement.
TGGTATTATTAATATGACTTAAATGCATTAAAATAATTTTTTTCGTATGTGGACCAATTAGTTTCGTTAAGTAAAAGGAAGAATCCTTATTCGATAAATGACCATAACTTCCCACTACTCGTGTTTTTAACCATTTAGGATAAGGTCCATTCATAAGCATTTCAATATCATGGTTACTTTCGAATAAATAAATATCTTTATCTTTTAAAAGATTAAAATATTTTCGATTAATATACCCTGTGTCCGTCACATACACAACCGATTCTTTATGACTTTCTATAATAAAATTTCTAGCGTCTGGCGCATCATGAGAAGACTTAATTGAACCAATTTTAACATCTTTTAAATAAATAGTATCTTCAAATAAAACTAAGTTTTCATACTCTTTAAGATTTTCTAAATCGGGTAACATTTCTTTACTTACATAAACAGGCGTTTTATAACGGTTAGTAAAAGTTTTTAAAGCACTTGTATGATCTTTATGGGTATGAGAAATAATAATGGCATCAATGTCTTTTGGATTCACTTCAATACTTTCTAATTTTTCGCGTATATATTTTGCATTTTTACCTAAATCCAAAATTATTTTAGACTCCTGAGTTTCAATATAGGTAGCATTACCTTCACTACCACTGGCTAAAACAACAACTTTCATTATCTAAACAAACTCCATGGATTAATCCAAGTTCCTTTATTTGGTTCTCCTTTAGAAACACCAAAATGCAAATGTGTACCTGTTGATGAACCACTACTTCCCATATAGCCAATCACTTGACCACGCGTCACTTGATCCCCGATATTAACATTTACATTATTTGTTAAATGGGCATACATAGTATAATAGCCATTCTCATGACGAATCACCACATAATTTCCATATGTACCACCACATTGATTACGGTAATACCCCACATTAGGACAAGTATGAAATTGATCCACCACTTCACCCGCTTGAGAAGCGTAAATAGGTGAACCCATTCCTGTTCCAGAAATATCAATCGCATCGTGAAAAGATCCCCAACGCCATTCAAAACCAGAAGTAATAACATAAGGACGATTCGTTGGCCAGCCCCAATATTTACCATTATCTTGATAACCACCTGTTGGTTTATATCCTCCTTTTGTTGTAATTTCATTTTGAGTTTCTCGAATCACAACATCACTAATCTTATCAAAACCTTGGTTCTCTTCCCCATTTACAATTTGTGTTCTCTTACTCGTTCGAACAATTCCTGGAATTCCTACTTGTGTGACTTCACTATAATCAAGAGGTTTACTAGAATCATAAACTACTTCTTTTTCATACACCTGTTCAGCATCTTCAACAGAATAAATGCTTTCTACTAAAGTTAAAATCGGATTAATCAAGGTAATATTTACTTTTTCTCCTATTGCCAAAATACTCTCTTCACTCTTATATTTAGGATTAGCAATTAAAAACTCTTTTGTATTTAACTGATTATCAGAGGAAATAGAAGCAATGGTATCACCAGATTTTACTGTATAACTACTTTGTTCTTTATTCGAACCAAAAAGTAAAAATTGAGTGAGTTCAATAGGATCAGTATATATTTTTTGATTCACACTTATATGAGCTGGTTTGATAGTAAGTGTTTCTTCAAAAAACATATTTTCAATAATACGACCTACGTCTTCAATTTCTTCTTGTTTATTATTGATGTATTTATTAAAATCACTTTCCTCAACAAAGGCATTAATAACGTTTTTTAAAGACTCTTCGAAAATTTGGTTATTTAAAACATATAAAACGAGATCCTCTTTTCCCTCTTTATTAAACTTAATCTTAATCACATAACCTTCAATAGTAAAATCATCTTCATCTTTAATCTTATCATAAATTTCTTGAGCACTAATGACATTTTGATTATAAGTTTTATATTCTTTAATTTCAAAACCATTAGGAGGATAAACATGATCCACTTGATACGTTTCCTTAATCTCTTTTTGTTCTTCATTAATAAGTGCATACAACTCATCTTGATCATTAATTAAACCTAATTTGTTTCCATTTAAATAAACTTGATAAACTTTATAAGCTTGATTATAAAGTCGTTCACTAAACCCCACAATCATGAATAAAAAAACCAGTCCCATTGTTATAAAAATGGTGCGTATTTTATCTTTCTTTTTCATGAATTCACTCCTTCTTCATTCGCTACTTTCAAATAATTTTTAAAACAACTTTTATCGAGTTCAAATAAAAGATTGACTAATCCCGTTGAACCTCGACGATGTTTAGCAATAATGAGATCAGCGGGAACAATCGTTTCCTTTTTCTCACTTGTTTTGGCTTGATTATAATCCGCACGATCAATAAACAAAACCAAATCCGCATCTTGTTCGATAGACCCTGACTCACGCAAATCACTTAATTTAGGTTGCTTCGATTCCCTTCGTTGTTCTACCCCACGATTTAATTGAGCAAGAGCAATAACTGGAACTTTTAATTCCATAGCCAATGTTTTTAAACTACGAGAAATATCAGATACTTCCACTTGTCTAGACTCGGTTCTAGCTCCACTTGTTAATAACTGTAAATAGTCGATAACCACTAAAGCCAAGCCCTTTTCGCCTCTGGCAAGACTTCGACACTTTGCTTTAATTTCAGGAGCGGTAATAGACGCATTATCTTCAATATAGATATTCGTATCCGCAAGCTGACTCATGGCTTCATTAAACTTTTTCCAATCTGTATTATTAAGCATCCCTGTCTTTAATTTGTCCGCTTCAATACTTCCTACAGCACTAATCATACGATTAACCAATTGATCCGCACTCATTTCCAAATTAAAAATAGCAATAGCTTTTTCAGTTGTTTTTGCCGCATTCACCGCTAAGTTTAAAGCAAAAGCGGTTTTACCCATACCTGGCCTTGCCGCAATAATAATAAGTTCACTTTCATGTAAGCCACTTGTTGCTTTATCCAAATCATAAAAACCTGTTTCCAAACCAGTAATAACACTTTTATTACGAGCCAAAATCTCGATATTTTCTTGAGCTCTTCTTAACGCATCCTTAATCGTAATAAATTCACTGGTGGTTCTTGCTCGTGCCACCAATGCCACTTTTCTTTCCGCCTGATCTAAAGTCGTACTCAAGTCTTTTTCTTCTTCATAACTCTCAGTAATAATATCCGTCGCCGCATCAATTAAATTTCTTCGAATGGCTTTTTCTTTAACAATTTTAATATAAGAATCCACATTAGAAGCATTAACAACCGAATCAATAACTTCAGAAAGATAATCCAAGCCTCCAATTGCGTTCAAATTCTTTTGTTTATCCAGTTCATCCGTTACCGTCGTAATATCAATTGGTGTTCCAGTTTTATAAAGATTTTCTAAAGCTTTAAAAATTTTTTTATTGGCTTCATTATAAAACATCGATTCATTGACTTCTTCAGCAATCTTTTCTAAAGCCGACTTATTTAAAAAACAAACCCCTAAAATACTCATCTCAGCTTCTTTATTCTGAGGCATTTGTTTCACAGCCATAAAAGTTCCTCCTTACTTTTCTTTTAAATGAATCGTCACTTTAAATTGAACTTTTTTATGAAGCACAAATTGGATTTCATAAGAACCCAAAGTGGTAATCGTATCAGATAAATGAATACATTTTTTATCTACAGAAATGCCTTGCTCTTTTAATTTATCACTAATTTGCTTAGATGAAACTGAACCAAAAGTCTTTCCTTCCTTTCCTGTTTTTAAATAAAAAACTAAATTAGCTTTCTCAATTTTTTCTTTAACTAAAATTAAGGATTCAATTAAATTTTCTTCATTTATTTTTCTTTCTGTTTGTTCTTGCTCCAATACTTCTTTACTTCTTTTTGAATAAGGAACCGCTAATTTATTTTTAATTAAAAAATTATTAGCATAACCATCACTTACTTCTATAATAGCATCCTTTTTTCCTTGTTTCTTTACATCCTGAAGCAATATGACTTTCATAAAATCCCAACCTTTCGTTTCTTAAATATTATATCACATCTTTTAAAAGAAAGAGAAAATACTAACACAAGTCTTTTATTTTTTATCATAAAAAAAATAGACTTTTGTCTATTTAACATAAGGTATTAAAGCCATAAATCTAGCATATTTAATTTGTTGAGCAATATGTCTTTGATGTTTTGCACAAGCCCCAGTCATACGACGAGGTAAAATCTTTCCCTTTTCATTAATGTATTTATTAATAATCATAACATCTTTATAATCAACACTTTTACCAGCACACATTTGACAAATTTTTTTCTTTTTACGACGAAATTCTGGCATAATCTATTCTCCTTTCCTTAGAATGGTAAATCATCATCCGTTAAAGCAATTTCTTCTCCAAAGTCTTTGTAAGGATCTTCAGAGATATCAGAAGTAGGAATGTCACCCGTTGAATAATGGTCAGTAGGATTAGAACTGTAATTGTTCTCTTTATTTTGACTATCACCTTTGGTTCCTAAAAAAGTAACATTATCACAAATAATATCCGTTGTATAACGTTTTGAACCATCTTGAGCATCATAGCTTCCAGTTTGAATACGACCCTCAACAGCAACTTGCGTTCCCTTGACACAATATTTTGCAATATTTTCAGCTTGTTTTCTCCAAGCAACACAATTAATAAAATCAGCGCCTCTTTCACCATTTTGATCTTGATAAGTACGCGTAACAGCAATAGTAAATCGCGTAACATCTGACCCACTCATGGTACTACGCTTTTCAGGATCTCTAGCAAGTCTTCCAATTAAAATAACTTTATTCATAATTCTTACTCCTCATCTAATCGAATGATTAAATGTCTTAAAATATTTTCATTTAATGAAGCTTTACGATCAAGCTCACTTCGAGCAGCATTATCAGCTTCAATATGTATAACGTAATAATAACCACTGATTTCTTTTTTAATTGGATAAGCTAATTTTTTCTCACCAAGCTCATTAAAGTCAACAACTTTACCTTTATTATCAGTAACAATTGTTTTCATAGATTCAGCACATTTTTTAATATCCGCACTTTCTTGTGCAGATTTAACAATAAACATTACTTCATATTTTTTCATATTCTACACCTCCTCATGGTCTAACTCGGCTTTAGTTTTACTAAAGCAAGGAGTAAATTCATACTCGCTTAAGATTATAACAAAAATAACCTTTAATGTAAACTATTTATTTTTTCAAAATTTATGCCAAAAAAATTAGTAAATTGACCTATTAGAATTTAATTTTTTAATTAACCTTTTATGAACAGGTCTTATAAAATCAACAATACTCTCCCCAATGGCTTCTTCAAAAGTAATCCACTTAACTCCTTTACTTTCATCTTTTCTAAAAGCAAGTTTTTCTGTGTCATCCGCTTCCAATAAATAAACAACATCCAAATGAGTATGAGCCAGAACAAAAGTTCCCCTTATAACATGCCCCGCAATAGGTGAAGCAGAAATAGCAAAAATAGAATGATCTAATACTTTTGTTTTTTGACCGGTTTCTTCTTCCACTTCACGAATTGCAACGGATAACAAATCTTTTTCTCCATCAGCGTGTCCTCTTGGAAAAATCCATGCATCGTATATATTATGATAAATAACAAGCATTTTTGTTCTCTCTTTATTTACTACAAAAACAGAAGAAGCAAAATGTCCAAATTTGTTTTCCTTAGTTAATACATCATCAAAAGTATCCATCCATTTTAACATATATTCTTTAATCTTTTATTCGTTTTCATCAAATGGTATGTAGCTTTCTATTTGTTCTTTTAAATCCATTATATTTCATCCTCATATAATTTTATCCACCCAAGTTTTAGCCATAAATCGATTTCTTCGTAACAGCCCACTTCTTTATTTGGTTTTTTTAAAATAACTAATTCAATATTTTTATTATAAATTAATTTTTGTGATAATCCAAAAAGCAATTCAGCATAGACTTCATAACCAATATATCCAACTATGCCATTCTTATCTTCATTCATTAAAAACAACATATCAGTTTTAGTAATATTTTCTAAAAATTCAGTATGTATATTTGGATATAATTCCATAAATTTTAATTCTTCTATTTTTTTTGGATAATCCAATATTTTATAATTTTTCTTTTCAAAAACTTCCAACCATTTATTTACTTCATTTTGAAGTTTAGCACTTCCAGCAATAACTACTTTTTTCATAGAACCTCCATACAAAATCTTTTTCATAGTGACCAAGCTATTATATCATATTTTAAAATATTTTCATAAATAAAAATAAGCAATAGAAGTCTTTCTAGTACTTTCTCTTAGTCTTCCCTATAAGGCATTCTAATTCGTTCTAAACGATAATTTCCTTCTACAACATTTTCTTGGAAGTCCTCAAAAAGTCTTTGATATTCTTTTTTCATTTCTTCATAAGTTGGATTAACCAAAAGTAAAAGCCTTGCTAAAGCCATAAATCTTTCATGATTAGATAAATACCTATAAATAGCATTAATAGTAAGCCCATCTAAAGAAAGAACCATTTTCATTTGTAAATAATCTGGAACTTTATAAAAAAATCCAACGTCATCTCCTAATTCACAAGTTAATTGATAAAACATTTCTAAATTTCCCTTAAACATTCTATTCTTGATGACATTTTCTAACAAAACAACTTGATTTTGAGACTGAATCTCTTTAAATAAAGGCCTTATCTCTACCTCCTTTTGCTCATCTTTTAAAATAGATTTATTACCACAATCATTTGGAACATTTGTTATTTTGATGACTTTTTTCAAAATATAGACTCTTAAAAATTCAATATCATTAGGTATAAATTTACCCGACTGAATTCTTTTTCTTTTGATATTGGCTAAAATTTTTTCTTTTTCAAAAGCAAACCAAACTTTTTCATTTTGAAATCTAAAAGTATAAGAATCCACATTTTCTAAAGTTCCACTCATTACTTCATGAGGTATCGTTTCATTTTCAAAACCAAAAGTTTTTATTTCCACCATTAATCGACACAATTCCATAAACACCCTCCAAAATCATTTTAACAAAATGAACCAAAAGAAAAAAGACCCATTAGTCTTTTGATTTTCCAAGTAAATTCAATAAATCTAAGAAAATATTAATATAATCTAAGTATAAATTTAAAGCTCCAACAATACTTAAATTATCTTCTGGAATAGTACTATTCTCAGCTAGTCTCTTAATCTTTTGAACATCATAAGCCGTAAATCCCATAAAGACGACCATACTAACTAAAGTTAATACAAAATCGAATTGTTCGTAGTTCAAAAAAAGATTAACTAAAAAGCAAACAATTACGCCAAATAAAATCATCATCAAATAGGTTCCTAGTTTTGTTAAATCCAATTTTGTAAAATAGCCAAGAAGACCAAAAACAAGAAAAACAACCGCCGCAATTAGAAAAACATACAAAATGGATGATAAACTATAAATAACAAAGATTGAAGATAATGAAAGACCGGTCACAAAACTATAAATAATAAAACAAATCCTGGCCATATTTTTACTCATCGAATGCACTTTTGCTGATAAAAAGATGACTAATATTAACTCTACAATACATAAAACAATATAAATTGAATTTTTATAAATATTAATAATCATGGTTTCATTAGAAGCCACACCATAGCCAGTAATAAAAGTGACCAATAGTCCTATAAACATCCAAATAAATGTTTTACTCATTAATTTACTTTCCATACGATTCCTCCTAAATCAATATATGTATTATATCACGCTTCCATACAAAAGCAAAGACTAGACATTAAAACGAAAATAAACAATATCGCCATCTTGCATCAAATAATCTTTTCCCTCTAAATACAATTTACCACGTTCTTGAACCACTTTATCATCCTTTAATTCTTCTAAATCATTAAACTTCATAATCTCCGCTTTAATGAATCCTCTTTCAATATCACTGTGAATCAGTCCAGCACACGTTTTAGCATTCATTCCTTTTTTAAAGGTCCACGCTTTCACCTCATCACTACCCACCGTAAAGAAAGTTTGTAAGCCTAAAAGCTCATACGTTGCAAATATAAGTTTATCCAGTCCACTTGATGAAATTCCTAAATCACTTAAAAAAGCTTGTTTTTCACTACTTTCTAACTCAGCAAGTTCAGATTCAATTTTAGCGCACATCACAATAACCGAAGACTTTTCTTTAGAAGCATAAGAAAAAACGTCTTTAGTATAATCATTTTCTCCCAAAACCACATCCTCTTCTAAAACATTCGCAACATAAATCATGGGTTTTAAAGTAATAAAATTAAAGGATTTTAAAAGATTAAGCTCCTCCTCGGAAAAATCAATCAGTCTTAAAGGTTGATTATCTAATAAAGCACTTTGAGCTTTCTTTAAAGCTTCTAATTCTTGCAAGGCTTCTTTATCTTTAGTCGTCATCGCTTTCTTTTCAATTTTAGAAATACGATTTTCAATAATTTCTAAGTCCGCCAAAATAAGCTCTAAGTTAATAATCTCAATATCTCGTATAGGATCGACGTCGCCTTCAACATGAATAATAGACGAATCTTTAAAACATCGGACCACTTCAACAATTGCATCCACTTCACGAATATGAGACAAAAACTTATTACCAAGCCCCTCACCTTTAGATGCCCCTTTAACCAGTCCAGCAATATCAGTAAATTCAAAAGTTGTGGGTACACAAGATTGGGGAACATATAAGTTTTCTAAAAACTCAAGTCTCGCATCTGGCACGGTAACCATACCAACATTTGGGTCAATCGTAGCAAAAGGATAATTGGCGGCCAAAATATTTTTTTTCGTTATAGCATTAAAAAGCGTCGATTTACCAACATTGGGTAAACCAACAATACCCGCTTTCAAAGACATAAATAATCACCTCTTATAACGTTGGAAAAGCATGAATTCCTATTGGAACCCCTACTATATACCAACCAATTAATATTGTCAATAATAGAACAAGAGTCAAAAGGCTAAATGGAAGCATATAACGAATTGATTTCAAAAGATTAATCGGTTTTCTTCCTTGATTGTATTTTTCAAGTAAAGCCAAATAAATAACAAAATAAGCAAACAATGGCGTAAGGCCAATACTGACCGACTCTCCAAAACGGAAAATAACTTGAGCAAACTCAGGAGACATCCCCGCTTTCATAAAGGCTGGTATAGCAACCCCTGATAAGATAGACCATCTAGAAAGGGAAGAAGGCAACAAAAGCGTAGAAAAGACGGTAACAAAAAATAAAAGTAAAATAAGGGGAATGCCCGTAAACGAAGAATCTTCAATAAGAGTAGCTAAAAAAGTGGTGGCCACATTTCCAATATTCGTATATTTAAAAACATTAATTAAAATAGAAACAAAGAAAATCAAAACCAGTGTCTGACCAATGCCATCCAAAGAATGACCTAAATCTTCACATAAATCTTTATTATTTCGAATCGTCTTAGCACCAATGCCATAAAAGAAACCTAAAATAACAAAGCCCATGGTAACAATAAATACAAACCCTGTACTAAAAAAAGAATTATAGCTAAAGAGTTTATCAATATAAAAAACTTGACTCTGATCGAGCAATTTTCCTGAAAAAGGAAAACCAGGAATAATATTATACATAAAGATTAAAAAATAAATTAAGAAAGCAAATAGAGCAAAACAAAGGCCTTTTTTCTCATTCTTTCCCATAAAAAATTCTTCTTCAACTTCTGTTTCTGGAAAGTCATATTTATCTAGCTTATAAACAAGATACCTTTCGACAATTTGAGTAATAAAAATCGCCATAAGCAAAATAGCTAAAATCATAATGAATAAAAAACTTCCTACTTCAATCGCGTAATTTACATCCACCACTCTAGAAGCTAAAGTAGTCAAAGACAAAAGCGAAGAATCCATACTTGTAAAAATAATACTTAATCCATAGCCACACGTTAAACCCGCAAAAGAAGCAATGATTCCTAAACTTGGATTTCTTTTACCATGTCGAAACAATATGCCCGCCAAAGGAAGCATGATAACAAAAGAGATATCACCGATAAAACTTAAAAGGATACTTAACAAAACAAGAACAAAAGTAACATGAATCTTTTTAGCATTTTTAGTAAGAAGAGTAATGGCAACTTTTAAAAAGCCACTTTTTTCCATAATACCAATACCAATTAAAATAATCAGTAGACTACTTAAAGGAGTAAAAAGGGTAAAATTACTCACAGTACTTGTGAAAATATACTTTAAACCTCTCAAACTAAAAAGAGAAGAAACCTCAGCAATGTAGGTATTGTATTCTAAAGAAGTGGGACTAATTTTTTTAGAAGTCACTTGAACTCCAAGTAAAGACAACACACCACTCAAAACAATTGTAACCCCAATCATAATTAAAAGGGTCATAATGGGATGTAAAGTTATTTTTTCTTTTAATTTATTTACGTTCATTTGTATCACCTAATACTTTTTTTAATTTCCGTTCAAACTCCAATCGATCCATCATAATTTCTCGACCACAATGTTGACACTTAATTTTAATATCGACCCCTACTCTTGTAATCATCCATAAATTATCCCCGCACGCATGCGCTTTTTTCATAATAACTAAATCATTTAATTTATAATTTTTATTCATGATGCACCTCTATCTGTTGATAAGGAATTTTAATTTTTTCCTCATCATAAATGGTTTTAATAATTTTTAATGCCTCTCTTTTAATTTGCCATTGATCATCTTGCGAACAAGAAATACTAATAGAAAAATGGACAGCATGTTCTCCCAAAGAAGAAATCCCCATATATTTTGTTTCTTTTCGTACACCTGTAATTTTCATAATTTCTTTTAAAATCTTTTGAATCGCTTTTTCAACAACATCCGTCTTAGATTCATAACTTGTAGGAATATCAATCACAACATTAGCACTTTTTTGACTAATATTAATAACTTCATCAATCTTGCGATTCGCTATTACTAAAACTTCACCAGAATACTTTTTTATTTTAGTAGTCTTTAACCCCATATCGATTACTTCTCCTTGAAACTCTCCAAATTTAATGTTATCTCCAACCACAAAATAATTATCCATAATAATGGTAATACCACTGATAAAATCTTTAATGGCGTCTTGCAACGCTAAACCTAAAACCGCTCCAACTACTCCTAAACTGGCAACTAAAGCTTTCGTATCCACCCCATACAAATTTAAAATAAACAAAACCGCTAACACAAAGACCGCATATTTAAAAATATTAGAAATCATGTTAACAATCGTTCTTCGCTTTTTCTTTTCAAATTCGTTTTTACCTGAAATAATAATCTTTTCAATAACTACTTTACCAAAAGTATAAACAATAATAGACACCAGTACAATTAAAGCTAAGCCATAAACTTCTTTTCGTCCTAAGAATTCAAAGATTGCTTTCAAACTTAATCACCCGATATTTCTATTCCCAAAATTTCAAGAATTCTTTCCAAATCTTTTTCACGATCAAAAGGAATCTCAATTTTATGTTCTTTTATTTTTACTTTTGTACCAATTTTTTCACGCATCACCTTTTCATAAATCAAATAATGAATATTTTGTTCAGACTCTTTACGAAGCACTTTATTTTTTTTTGGTAAATTTTCTAACGCAATAAGATGTTCTAAATCTCGAACACTTAAAGATTCATTTAAAACGCGATCAGATAATTGATTAACTAAAACTTCATCACTAATTTTACTTAAAGCTCTTGCATGTCCCATACTAATCGTTCCCGATTCAACCAACTGTTTTGTAGCATTAGGAAGCTTTAAAAGACCTAACATATTGGTAACATGACTTCGACTCTTTCCAAATCTTTTAGCAAATTCATCTTGTGTTAAATGACTCAGTTCAATAATGTTTTGATAAGCTAGTGCTTCATCAATAGGATTCAAATCCTCTCTTTGAATGTTTTCAATCAATGCAATTTCCATCATTTCTTGGTCATCAAAATCTTTTATAATAGCGGGAATAACTTCAAGTCCAGCCATTTCCGAAGCTTTCTTTCTTCTCTCACCAGCAATAAGTTCATAACCTTTAATGCTTTTTTTAACAATAATGGGTTGAACCACACCATATTCTTTTATGCTTTCAGCAAGCTCTTGTAAAGAGGCTTCATTAAAAGACTTTCGTGGCTGATAAGGGTTACTTCTAATTTCTTGTAGAGGAATCTCTACGATGTCATTAACTTTAGTGTTATTCACAATATCTCTTTCAAAAGCATCAAAGTTAATGACTTCATTAGAAAATAATTGTTCAAGCCCTCTTCCCATCACCTTTCTTTTAGTTTCCATCTCGACTAATCACTTCCTTTGCCAAATTTGCATACGCTAACGTTGCTCGACTCGTAGGATCGTATTCATTAATAGGCTTCCCATGACTCGGTGCCTCTACAAGTCGAACCAATCTTGGTATAATGGTATTAAAAACTTTATTTTTAAAATACTTTCTTACTTCCTCAATGACTTCTAAACCAATATTCGTTCTCCCATCAAGCATGGTAAGAAGAACCCCTTCAATTCTTAAATCAGGATTCATATTGGATTGAACTAAAATAATAGTATTTAAAAGTTGCGTAATTCCCTCAAGTGCTAAATACTCACATTGTACAGGAATAATAACGGCATCACTAGCTACTAATGCATTTAAAGTGGTAATTCCAAGGGCTGGCATACAATCAATAATAATATAATCAAAACGATCCTTAATCTCATTTAATCTTAAATTCAATTGATCATTTTGATGAAAATTTTTATTCGCCACCATCGCTTTAACAAATTCTACTTCCACTCCAGCTAAATTAATCGTCGCTGGTATCACCGATAAATTTTTAAATTTCGTTTTAATTATGGCTTCTTTAATCGAACAAGCTCCAGTTATGACATCATAAATATCATTTTCAAAATCACTCGTATTTAAACCCAAACCCGTTGAAGCATTTCCTTGAGAGTCTAAATCAATTAAAAGCGTTTTTTTTCCTTCACTCCCTAAGGCTGCGGCTAAATTAATACTCGTCGTTGTTTTTCCAACGCCTCCTTTTTGATTAACCAATGAAATAACTTTTGCCATAATACCACCTTTTTCATTTATTTTAATTACTAAAAATATTTTAACACAATAATAATTATTTGTCTTTATAAAATAATTAAAATCTCGTTTATTTCCTCTTCTGAAAACAATTGCAATTGACTTAAAATTTTTTTAACTTCCCTTTTATTTTTTGTAAAAAAAAGACTCGCAAACAAAAGAAGACGTTTTTTTCTAGAAGGATGGAAAAAAGCATAAGGACAATATATTTCTAAATACCCAGGAATAAGATAAGCAAAATAACGCTTAACGTGTTGATAACTAAAATTAATATAAAACGTTTTAGAAGAATTGAAATAAGACTTTGTATCCACTACCACAACGGTTAATAGCTCTTCTGTATTTAAAAAGACAACAAAGGATAGCGTAATAGCGTTTTCTTTTACATCCTCTTTCTTTATCACTCGAACTTGTTCTAAACCAAAGAATTCCAAAAGAAGAAAATCAAATTTTTCTCGATACTGAAGATTTGTAAAAACCGCCCAAAATTGATTTCGATTAAATATTTTTTTCATAAACTTGCTCCTCGAAATACAATTTTTTATTTTATTGAAACTTAATAATTCTGTAAATAAAAAGCGTTCGACCAAATTCGACAAAAAAAATCACTTTCGTGACTTTTAAATTAAGAAGCTAGACCCAAAGTACCAATTTTTATTTTAGGATGATTCGTCTTATTTAATATGGCTTCGTATTGTGTTTTTACTTTTGTAACATCATCTAAAAGTTCTTTGTTCGTCAATTTATAAAACGGAATCACACGATACCCTTTATGACCTCTATGATACGTGTACAATAAATCGCCTTTTACCTGATCTAATGTAATGGTAGACTTTCCGTCTTCCACCACTTTATGAATATCCACAGAAGCAATTAAACCAATTTTTTTCATTAAATCCTCTTGACCTGAAATAAAATTACCTAAAGAATAAATTACAAGTGTATCATCAATAAATTCAATGGGTTGAATAACATGAGGATGAGAGCCTATAATGACATCCACACCTAATCCACTTAAAAATTGAGCCCAATCCCTTTGTTCATTCGTAGGAGTATGCGTGTATTCTACTCCCCAATGCATCGCAACCAAAACCACATCTACTTTGTCTCTAACCGCTTCAATATCCTTTTTAGCTTGTTCTTTAGAAAATAAATTCACAACATATTCTTTTCCCTTCGGAACAGGTATGCCATTAGTTCCATAAGTATAGGCTAAAAAAGCATAAGTAATACCATTTTTTTCTCCTATATGAACTCGATTACGATCACTTTCTGAATCATAACTTCCCGCTGTCATAACAGAAGTTTGATTTCTCCAATAGGCAACCGAATTTAAAATCGCTTTTGTTCCTTTATCAAGAGTATGATTATTAGCAAGACTAACTAAATTAAAACCCGCTTTCACAAAAGCATCCCCCACTTCTTGAGGAGAATTAAAACAAGGATAAGAAGACAGACCCAATTCTTTTCCACCTAAAACAGTTTCTTGATTATAATAAGCTAAATCATAGTCTTTAACAAGAGGACGTATATCATCGAGCTGATGATCATAATTATAAGTCCCATCACTTTTTAAACCATCTTTATAAGTTCCTGTATGATAAAGAGCATCTCCAATCATTCCAAGTGTTAAATGATATTCTTCTCTTTTAGGTTCTTCTAAAGGAGGGGAAGAGACGTCTTCCTTTGTAACATGAGATGGATTTTTATCTTCAAAATTTCGCTCCTTAAAAAGGAAAAAAGCACTCCCAAAACCAATAACAAATAGAAGAAGTAAGCCTATTATCTTATACTTCGTCTTTAACTTACTCTTTTTCATAACAACCTCCAACTTAGAACCATTATAGCACAAAATTAACGAGTGCGTTCCTTTTCCAAATAATCTCCATAATAAATCTCTTTACAATGTTCATGACAATACGCACTGGCTAAATACATTTTACTAAATTCATAATCACATCCTTTACGAAAAGCATCAAATACAACAAGTCCTACTAAAAATTGATTCATTAATTCTAAATTCTTCTTATAAATATGTTTTTTCAAAAAATCAACTTCCGTATTAATATATTGATAACTGGTCAAATCAGTAAAATATACCCCCCCCCCACTAAAGATATAATTATAGAAAATATCGTTTAAATAAAAACCATGATTAGACAAACATAACAAATCTTCCTTAATTTTTTCATAATCAATCCCCCCTACATTAACTTCTTCTTCCTCTAAATACCTTTCTGTATAACCAACAATTTGTTGATTTTCATAAATAAGATCTAGAGGTTTATTAAAAACATTTAAGTTCAATTCTGTTAATTTTATTAACCCTTCATTACTAATTCTTTTAAAATCTGAAAGTCGTTTTAAATGAAAAATTTTAATAACTTTATCATTATAACGATAAACGGTTACTTCCTTACCTCTCCAATCACATTTGTTTCAGTAATATAAGAGCTTATCGCTTCATAATTCATTCTTCACACATCCATTCAATATTCCCAAAAATGGACTCACTAATTATTTTAAGCAAATCTTTAGGTAAAGGACTTCCTCCAGCATGTTTATGACCTCCGCCTTCATAAATTAAAGCTAAATCATTAACATCCACTTCTTCTTTATTAGCACGGTAACTGACAGAACGATTAACATTAATAATAACAGCAACATCAATACTTTTATCACGACACATTTCATGACCAAGAAGACTTCGATGACTTTCTGCAAAACAAATTCCCACTTTTATTCCATGAATGATACATTTTTGCATTGTACTTAATTTTTCTTTTATATAACGTTTTGTTCGTTCTTGTTCAACCTTTAATAAAATTGATTCAACTTCACTAAACGTAAACGATTCATTTTCTTTAATTCGCTTTAAAAACTGAGAAATGAAATCTTCTCGTCCATAAATACTATATAAATTTCCTAATTTAAAAGCCTCTTCCTTAAAAGAAGGTTTAAAATCAAAAGTATCATTTTCACGGACCAATTCAATTAACCATTGAACACAAGGCTTTTCTAATAAAGGAGAAGCAAAATTCTTTTTTAAGTATTGATAGAACAAAGTCGTTCCACATTCCTTTCGACCATTTAAAGAATCCACCACTTGTATAAAGGAAAAACGATTTAAAAAAAGATTACTAATATGATGATCAAATACCATCACTTTATCTTTTAAAACCACATCTTGGTTAATAAATTCAGCCATTTCTTCACTTATATTTAAATCTGTTATATAAATTTTCTCATATTTGTCTTTTTCTTCTAAAATTTTTCTTAGAACAGCCTCCACCTCATCAAGTTCCAAAGAATACGTTTCTAAATCTTTAAAAATAAGTGACCCCAAAATAATTGGAAAAGCCCCATCTAAATCCGCTATATGACTAATAATACAATTCATTTTTTATATCTTCTTTCTAACAATAAAAAACATTTTATTGTTAACTCTTTGCTCTTCTTTACCAATCTTATCATCCATCAATTCAATTTGAAAACCATTTTGTTCTAAATTCATTTTAATTTCTTCAAGACTATAAATTCTTTCAACTAATTGATTTTCAAAGATTAACTTTTCATTAAAAAAAACTTGAATATTTAATTGAATCAAAGAATGACCTAAATCATGAATCAAATACTTCACTAATGTATCTTCACTTCGAACACTAAAAAGAGGAAGATCAAATTGAACGGTTTCTTTTAAAATAACATCAAATACAAAATAGCCTGTTTCATTTAGTAAAGAAGACACTCGCTTTAATAATCTTTTTAAATCATCTTGATTCGTAAAATGATTTAAAGAATCACAAGTGCATGTAATTAAATCATAATGTTGATCATCGTGATAATCGAGCACATCACTACATACAAAATCTATTTCTTTGTATTTAGATTTAGCAAGTTCAATCATGGCTAAAGATAAATCCACACCTTTTGTAACGCACCCTTTTGTGTAAAAAAAGTGACACAACACACCTGTTCCAGAACATAAATCCAAATGATGATGAATAGAGGCTTTAGACTGACTTAAATAAGAATAAAGAGCTTCTCCTATTTGCAATGCAAAATCATTCCAACCATATTGTTCATAAATAGAAACAAAATCAGACGTATACATATTACTTTTCTCTTTTCTTTTTAACACCGTTCTTAGGAAGTTTTATTTTTAATTCATCATAAAGTCGATACAAGTATTGTACTCCGTTTTCTAAATAAAAATAATGAATAATATAAAAAATAAGAAAAACAATTAAAAAGGCAAAGGGTATTAAAAAAAGATACGAAATCATTCCTAAAGCCATAAAAATTAAAGCTAGAAAAGAAAAAAAGAAAGTTACCATTAAATGAATCAAACGTTCATGTTGAAAAAATCTAATTTTTTCTATCAAATCAGTCAATTCTTTTTCCGTACACTCTTGCTTCTTTTCTAAATCTTTTTCAATTTTTTTTATAAATTCTTGCATATACTTTTTCATAAAAATCTCACTTTCTAAAAGAAAAAAATAGTAAAAACTATTTTTATAATCCTAAACGATAAGGTTGCTCCAACGTACCATTTCCGCTTATTTTTTTAACATTAGCTTTCAAATAAAAGGTTGGACGTACTTCCATAGAATTCGTGGTGATGCCATTATTAATGTAACCTTCACTATGAATATAACGCATTTCATTCGCTGTACTACTTCCACTAATTGTCCATTCATTTCCTTCTTTTAACCAAGAATTTTCAATATAGATTTGACGATTATCGTAAATTTTCTCTGTACGATAACGTGTTCCTATACTATAAGCATAATCACTTCCGTACATTAAACCAATTTTTCCTACATAACTTTTAGGTTGTTCCGAAAAAACAGAACGACTTCTTTCAGAAGCATACAACAAATCAGGACTAATAGACATGGAATGGGTTATCGCGTCCGTCTCAGTACTACTACCACCTAAATACCATAAAGCAGGATCAATATAATTAGCGTACTCGCCTAAGCTATACAAATAAGATCCATTCAGAACAGAAGTATTTAAAGAACTTGCTACAAAATTATTATTTTCTCCAAAAGCTTGAGTTTCTAAACTTACATCTTTTATTAATTTAACTCTTCGATTATAACCCTCATTTTCATCATTTTGCGTTGGAAAAACCCCTATAACTCGATATAAATGATTAACATCGCAAACTTCTTCAGAGCTTAAACAAACATAATTATGTGGTTGATTTCCAGTAAAACGATACTCCACTAGCTCTTTTGTTTGTTGAGTAGGTACTTGCTCAAATCTTTCAATATTAGATTCATTTTGAGATAAAGAAACCAAATAGTCACTAAAAATAGAACTAATTTGAACATCGTCATCCACCTCGCCACTAACATCTAATTTTAAATAAACATATTGTCCAATAATATCAACAGGCGCATTTTCATCAATCCAAAGCTTCAAAGTAAATTCAACAGTTTCATTAGCATGAATCATTGAGGTTTCTAATACTTTTTTATTATCTTGATTAAGTTCTGTAATAGATCCTATGGTTTTTTTATCATTAATTACTATACTCGCTTCATCACTCGTATTTTGATTAGACACTTTTTTACTCAAAGAATGTTTAATATAGTTATGATCAGCAAACGTTCCACCAGCTGGAATAGACGCTTGATCGTTGTAGATTAATAATTGATAATTCATAGGAAGGGTTCCTGTATTATGAACACTTAAAGTAAACTTACAGCCAGCGTTTCCAGAGCCTTCATCATCACTCATCGGAGTTAAACAATTAGACTCATCGTCTTCATTAACCGTAATAACATTACCATTATCGTATCGAATAACCAAAGCTCCAGCTTCAACCACTTGATTATTACTATTAGAATTGACTTTAAAAAACAAAGCATAACTTCCACCAATCAAAACGATGGCCATACAAATAACTGCAAGAGCAATAACCTTAGTTTCTCTTTTAAAAACCTTTTTATAGTTCATACTATCACCATAACTTTATCATAACAAAATTGAGTAATATTTACAAGCTATTGTTAATCAATGAAGTCAAAAAAAATAGTCTAAAAGACTATTTAATTATCACTTAAAACCGCTTCACCATCTTCAATTACACCACTAACACCATAATTTAAATAGACATATTTTCCAATTATATCAACTGGAGCATTTTCATCTATCCAAATATTTAAAGTATACCTAACGGTTTCATTCGGCTGAATAACAGCTTGTTTTTCTAAAATTTGTTTACCTTCTTCATCCGTTTCAAGAGCACTAAGCAACGTTGCACTATTTAAAGCAACACCTGATGCTTCTCCAACTTGTTTAATCAAAGTATTTTTAATATAATTATGTTCAACAAAAGAACCACCACTAGGCAATGAAGAAGTATCATTAAAGATGGTTAAATCATAATTCATTGGTAAAGAACCTCTATTATGAACGGTAAAAGTAAATTGACAACCACCGTTTCCAGCTCCACTCACATCATCCTTAGGAGTTAAGCAACTTTCATCGTCCATACTCGTATTTGTTAAATCGACTGTATTTCCATTAGAATATTCTATAACTAAAGAGCCCGCTTCAACCACTTGATTATTTTGATTATGATTTACTTGGACAAATAAAGCAAAACTCCCTCCAATTAAAACAACTGCCATACAAATAGCTGCTATCGCAATAACCCGAGTCTCCCTCTTAAAAATATTTTTATAGCTCATACTATCACCATATAATAATAATACCAAAATTGTTAATATTTTACAAGTAAACATCTTGAACTTTTTTATTGTTTTCAAAATATAGACAAAAAAGAAGAAATAATAAATTATCTTCTTCTTCTTTTCTGATAGTTTCGTCTTTCTTTTTGATAATTCTCTCTTTTTATTTTTTCTTTGGGATCAAAAGCAACAACAACACGCGTTTTCTTCTTTGTAACAATAGGTTCAATAAACGCCTCATGAGTATTTAAATTTAATTTTTTTCTTAATACCTCTTTGCGTATTGACTCAATCTTTTCTCTTTCTTTCTTTATCTTTTCATCCTTTTTATTAATTTCATTAATTTTATTTTTAACACCTACTAATTTAAAAATTTTCAAAATATCTGAAACGATAATAAATAAAGCTGGAATAATAATAGCAATCAACCATCCACCTTTTTTAGATAAAAATTCTTGAACTTTCCCAAGTTTAGGAATACGTAAAATTACTTTCCCTATTACATTATCAAACTCAGCTGGAGCAGTATCTGGACTTAAATTATTATCCCCTTGTGTCCTATAAGCGACTCCTAAATCCGTTTTAACGACTTCAATAACACGATGGGTAACCGTTAAACCTTTTGAAAGTGAACTTGTTGAAACAAAAGTAATAACATCTCCTACTTTTATTTCATTGGGACTTTTAACTTTTTTTGAAACAACAACATCATAAATATTAATGTTTGGCTCCATAGAACCACTAACAATTGTATACAAAGAAACAAAAGGTTCAAATTTTTCTCCCTTTCGTTCATAAAGTTTATTATTGATTGTATAATAAGCTAAAAACAGAGCAAGCAATATTAAAATAATTAAAGCTGTCCATGTAATAACATTAAGTGCAAACTTAAAAACACCCTTAAAGCCACTATAATTCTCCTTTGCTTTCATATTGCTACCCTTCCTATTCTATTTAATTATAAAATAGGATACCCAAAATTACAAGTAAAAAAACTCCAAACGGAGTTTTTTACTATTGAACAATTTCAGCGACAATTTTAGCACTAAACTGTTTTCCTTGATCTTCATTTTGATTTTGATCTAAATTATTAAAATTATAAATAACTTCATAACTATAAGTCGTTTTAGCTGGAATTATAATTCTTTCAACTAATTTAGAATCTGTTTTTGGAGCATCATAAGTTCCTTCCACAATTCCATCTCTTTTCAATGTATAAGTAAAACCTCCTGGCATTGTAAAAGTATTATGAACATCTTTCCAATTAATATTAAAAATTAAGGTTTCATTAGACTGATTTTCTATAGTAAATTTTTGAGTATCAGTCCAGCCTGGCTCAATATCTAAAGCTTCTACAGCTTTTACATAGGTAACATATAAAATAGCATTATCGGATGGATCAACATCGATAATTGGAGCATCATCGCAATTAACATCACAAATTCCATCACCATTGGTATCAATATTCTTATCTGGTTTGCCATCGCCATTGGTATCACAATTTAAATCACAAATTCCATCACCATCTGTATCAATATTTATATTAGGATTCGAAGGTATAGATGGAGACGTATTGCCACAATTTAAATCACATTTGCCATCTCCGTCTGTGTCAATATTATCATCTGGTTTGCCATCTCCATCCGTATCTATATTTATATCGGGTTTACCGTCACCATCTGTATCAATATTAATATCAGGTTTGCCATCTCCATCTGTATCAATATTAATATCTGGCTTACCATCTCCATTTATATCACAATTCAAGTCACATTTGCCATCTCCATCTGTATCTTGATTTAAAAGATTATCATCTGGTTTACCGTCACCATCTGTATCAATATTAATATCTGGCTTGCCATCTCCATCTGTATCAATATTAATATCTGGCTTACCATCGCCGTCTGTATCTATATTAATATCAGGTTTGCCATCTCCATCTGTATCAATATTAATATCTGGCTTACCATCTCCATTTATATCACAATTCAAGTCACATTTGCCATCTCCATCTGTATCCTGATTTAAAAGATTATCATCTGGTTTACCGTCACCATCTGTATCAATATTAATATCTGGCTTACCATCGCCATCGATATCAATGTTTATATCTGGCTTACCATCGCCATCTGTATCTATATTAATATCTGGCTTACCATCGCCATCGATATCAATGTTTATATCTGGTTTGCCATCTCCATCTATATCAATATTTGTGTTAGGCTTACCATCTCCATTAGTATCACAGTTCAAATCACAAACACCATCGCCATTGGTATCTTGATTTAAAAGATTATCATCTGGTTTGCCATCTCCATCTGTATCAATATTTATATCTGGTTTTCTATCCCCATTTATATCAATATTTATATCTGGTTTACCATCACCATCTGTATCAATATTTATATCTGGCTTGCCATCGCCATTTATATCAATATTTATATCTGGTTTACCATCTCCATCTGTATCAATATTTATATCTGGTTTGCCATCACCATTGGTATCTACATTCAAATCGGGTTTTCCATTTCCATTCATATCTACATTTAAATCAGGGTGACCATCACCATTGGTGTCACAATTTAAATCACAAACACCATCGCCATTGGTATCTTGATTAATTAAATTTTTATCTGGTTTGCCATCTCCATTGGTATCTAAATTAAAAATAGCTTTTTGATTTCCATTATAATCTAAATTAACATCTGGTTTACCATCTCCATCCGTATCACAATTTACATCGCAAATGCCATCTTTATTTAAATCAATATTCAAATCAGGAATACCATCACCATTAGTATCAATGTTCAGCTTTGTTTTTGAAATCCCACCTCGAAATTTATAATAAGTATAACTTCCTAAAACACAAATACACAAAATAATTAAAATTAATAAAATGATAATAATAATTCTCTTTTTCTTTCCTTCTTCTTCATCGGCCTGTAACAAATTATATTGTTCTTGATAATCATTTAAATTTTTTTCACTATTATCCATGGAAAACTACTCTCCTTACTATATGAAGTATATCATAGAAAAAATTAATCTTCAACAAAAAAAAGACTACGTACATAGTCTTTTACACTAAATTATTTAACTTCTTTAAATCCAACTTGTACACTAAAAGTTTGACCAGCTTGATTATTTTCACCACTTGGATTTTGAACAGTATTTTTATTTTCATACTCTATAACAATATAATATGTTTTGTCAAAATTAGGTGTTACAGTAACATCATGATTAACAACAGTTGTTCCAGAAAATGTTCCATTTTTAACTGGTGTTTTATCGTTATCGGTACAACTTGTAGTCATAAAATGTTGAAGTCCAGTAGCATCGGTTGTTTCTGTAGGAGTTCCACAAGTAACTTCTACTTCATAAATTGCGTATTTGATATCAGTACCAAAAGCAGCTGGTATATTTGGAGTTAAGGTTATTTGAGTTTTAATATCTGAAGCATTTGTATCTGTTCCACCTGTAATTCTAATAGGTTTAACCACTTTATAACCGGGTAAAACGCCATCAGTAGGTGAAACATCACTACCTAAATCCATAGATGCGGTTGCGGTTGTTTTACTTTTAACTGTAGTGGTTCCTGTTCCTCCAGTACCTTCGTTTGTACTAACTGATGCTGTAAAATAAGCAAAAGTAGCTCCAACAACTGCTACTAATAAAGTTGCAATTGCAATAACTGTTAATAATATAGTATTTTTTCGTTCCATAATCTATATCCTCCTTACTATAAAAATGTTATCAAAAATAAATAAGTAATGCAATACTTTTTTATATATATTTACATTAAAAAATAATTTATAAAAAAATCATCTAACT